>JBAUOX010001075.1:0-7041 GCA_049579985.1 Isosphaeraceae bacterium
TAGAGGCCTACGGATACGCGAACCTTTACGTCTTTGCCGCCGACTCTCGGCTGCTGTATCGCGTCAAGGCCGACCTCAACGTGGGAGAGAAACTGCTTTCCGGTCCGCTCAAGGGAACCGAGCTGGCCGAGGTTTTCGAGCGGTCCAAGATGCTGCTTCAGTCCGAAGTCTCGGACTACCAGGTCTATCCGGGTCTGACCGAGCCGGCGGTGTTCATCGCGCATCCGGTACTGAAGGAGGGCGCGGTCATCGGTGTCATCGTGCTCCAGATCGGCAATAACGAGATTTACCGGGTTTTCGGCGATTATGATGGTTTGGGAGAGACGGGAGAGACAGTGGTTGCAACCAGGAAGGGTGATCAGCTTATCTTCGTCTCGCCGCTCCGTCATGTTCGGGACGCGGCCTTTCGCACCACGGTGCGCATCGGAGAAGCACGCTCCACGGCGATGCAACGCGGGGTCAAAGGGCAGCGCGGTTATGGGCAGGCGATCGACTACCGTGGCGAGCCGATCGTATCGGCCTGGTCCTACATACCTGCGTTTCGCTGGGGCATGCAAGTCAAGCAGGACCGCACCGAGGCGTATGCGATCATCGACCGGCAACGGCTGGCAAGCGGTCTGTTGCTGGCCCTGACCGTCGCCTCGGTGGCCTGGGTCGCCTGGTCGGTGGCCCGATCGATCAGCCGGCCGATCCGCGAGGCGGCGCTCGTCGCCGACCGGGTAGCCGCGGGTGATCTGACGGCAACCTGCCTGGGCAAGGCCCCCGGCGAGGCGGGACTCTTGCTCCAGGCGATTCGCAAGATGACCACCGACCTGCGCTCGCTGATCGGCCGGATCCAGCGATCGAGCGTCGCGCTGATGTCCACGGCCACGGAAATCTCGGCCACGTCCAAGCAGCAAGAGCAGACCGTCTACGACTATGGTATCTCGACCAACGAGGCCGCGGCCGCCGTCAACGAGATCTCGGCGACCAGCCAGGAGCTGCTGCGGACCATGAACGAGGTCAACCAGCTTGTCAGACAGACCACTCAGATGGCCTCGACCGGGCAGGAGAGTCTGAGTGGAATGGATCGGACAATGCGGCAACTGGCGGAGTCGACCGGATCGATCGGCGCGAAATTATCAGTGATCAGCGAACGCGCGGCGAACATCAACCTGGTGGTGACCACGATCACCAAGGTCGCCGACCAGACGAACCTGCTGTCGATCAACGCGGCGATCGAGGCGGAGAAGGCCGGGGAGTACGGCCTTGGTTTCCTGGTGGTCGCGCGGGAGATCCGCCGCCTGGCCGACCAGACGGCGGTGGCCACCCTGGACATCGAGCGGATGGTCAAGGAGATGCAGTACAGCGTCTCGGCGGGCGTGATGGAGATGGACAAGTTCAGCGAGCAGGTGCGTCAGGTTGTCAGCGAGGTGCAATTGATCGGCAGCCAGCTTGGACAGATCATCAAGGCGGTGCAGGGTCTCGACCAGCGCTTCGACCAGGTGACCGAGGGAATGCGCGTGCAATCTCAGGGCGCCGACCAGATCCGCGAGGCGATGCTCCGGCTCACTGACGGAGCCAACCAGACTTCGGTCTCGCTGCGCGAGTTCAACAAGGCGACGGACCACCTCCGCGAGGCAGTCGGTGGCCTGAAGGAGGAGGTCTCGCGATTCACGGTGGGGCAGGTTGAAAGCAGCCCGTTGCCAACGTCCTCCGGGTGAGCCGAGCCTTGCCCGGGAACCGCAGAGTTTAGCTCTCATGTTACTGTTGACGTTCCGAGCCGCCGAGAACCTGTACGCGATCGACGTGGCGCGTGTGGTCGAGGTCGTGCCCAGGATCAATCTCCGCCGGTTGCCCCACGCGCCCGGTTTCCTCGCGGGACTGTTCGATTACCGCGGCACGGTCGTGCCGGTCGTCGATCTGGGGGTCTTGCTGGGCTCGGAGAGTTGCCGCGATCGGCTCAGCACTCGGATCATCCTGGTCAATAGCCGCCCGGCCGCTCCATCGCAACCGGGACTGTCCGGCGAAGCTGCCGGGGCTGACCGGCAAGACACGGCGGCGACGAGCGGAAGCCAGCAGGGAGAGCAACCTCGCGAGCAGCGCCGCTGGCTGCTGGGGCTCATCGCCGAGCAGGTCAGCGATGTCTCCTCGGTCAAGCCGGAGCAAGTGATCTCCTCGTCCATTCAGCTTCCCCAGGCGCCTTACCTGGGCGCGATCGTCGAGATCGATCACGAGATGGTCCAGTTGATCGCGGTTGACAGGGTGCTGGAAGCTACACTTCGACGATCGTTCTTCGGGACCGGGGCGGACGACGATCGAGAATCAATTTCGGCAGAAAAAGCGCGGGCGGGGTCGATGTGATGTCGGGCCAGTGGAACAGGATCGGGGCGATGCTCACCAACCGGATCGGGCTGGACCCGGCAGCGGTCGGCTCGACCCTGATTTCGCGCGCCGTGAGGATCCGGATGAACGAGCTGGGCCTGGGCGATGTGGACAGCTACACCGCGCTGGTCAGCGGCTCCGAGATCGAGCTCCAGGCCCTGATCGAGGAAGTGGTGGTTCCGGAAAGCTGGTTCTTCCGCGACGAGGCACCCTTCCGCCACTTCCAGGACCATGTGCGTGCCGGCTGGGTTGCCAAACCGGCGCGATCGCCGCTGCGCGTTCTGAGCATTCCCTGCGCGGGGGGTGAGGAACCTTATTCCATCGTCATCGCGCTCATGGAGATCGGCCTGGACGCACGGCGGTACCTGGTTAATGCGATTGATGTCAGCACGCGCCGGCTCGACGTCGCCCGCCGCGGCATCTTCTCGAGCAACGCCTTCCGTGGCAGCGTTCTGAGTTTCCGTGACCGTTACTTTCGAAGCCACCCCGAGGGATTCGAAATCGACCCCTCGCTTCGCGCCCGGGTTCGATTTCTCCAGGGAAGCATCCTTGATCCAGGCTTGCTCACCGGCGAACCCGTGTTCGATGTGCTCTTTTGCCGAAACCTGCTGATTTATCTGGATGAACCCTCCCGCGTCCGGGTCATGACGGTTCTCGATCGCCTGCTAGCCGCGGAGGGGTTGCTGATCATCGGCCACGCGGACCGCCTCAACCTCAGCGCTATCGATCAGGGGTTCACACAAGCCGGCGATCGTCGAGCCTTCACCTACCGCAAGACAACGGCTCCATCGCCGTCCGGACCGGTCACCGCCCAGTCGGCCCAGGCTCTGAGCTGGCAAGCTTCTCAACTGCCCGCGCCCCGGCCCCGCAAGCTGCTGACCTGGCAGCCACCGCAAAGCCCGGAAAGGACCACCACCTCCCAGGTTCCTGAAGACGCCCGATCCGGGCCGGATTATCGACCCGGTCAGGGTCTCGGGTCGCAGAGTCCTTCCCGACTCCGGCCTGAGTCGGAAGTGGTGGCCTCTGGCTCGCTCCTGGATCGAGCATCGGAGCTGGCGAATCTTGGGCGTCACGATGAAGCGGTTGCGCTCTGCGAGCAGTTTGTGCGGCAGCAGGGCCCCAGCGCCCCGGCGTATTACCTGATGGGCGTGATCCATCAGTCGGTGGGAAATCGGACGAAGGGCGAGGCGTGCTTCCAAAAGGCGCTTTATCTCGATCCCGGGCATGACGAGGCCTTGCTCGCCCTGGCCCTGAGCGCGGAGCGGCGGGGAGACGCCGCCGCGGCCACGGGTTTTCGCCGCCGCGCGGAACGGGCCATCTTGAGGAAGGGAGCGCGATGAGATGGGCGCTGGGTTCTCGGGCTTGGATTCCGGGCTACCTAGCCTGCCGATCGCCGCTCGCGATTGCTGGAACCGGATCGGGACAGCCGGCGATCGAAGCTGTCCGGAGTTGGAGACGCATATCCACTGTCGCAACTGTCCAGTATTCGCGTCGGCAGCTCGCACCTTCTTCGACCGGCCTGCCCCGCAGCACTACCTGGCCGAGTGGACCCACTGGCTGGCCGGATCCCCCGGGACGGTCAGCCTCGAAGCCGGTGCCAGCGCCGCCCTGAGCGATCGCGACCTGGTCAGTGTTCTGATCTTCCGGCTAGGCCGGGAATGGATGGCATTTCCTACGCAGGCTATTGCCGAGGTGACTGTACCTCGTCCGATCCACCGAATCCCTCATCGCTCCAATGCGATCTTGATCGGTCTGGTCAACCTTCGGGGCCAGTTGCAGCTCTGCATTTCCCTTCACGGTCTGCTCGGGTTGGAGTCCCCGCAATCATCCCCAAGCCAATTCCATTCTCATGGATCAAACCCAGAAACCGAAAAAACCGCGGCAACCGGATCGAGCGCGACCACAGGCTCGCGCCTGATCGTCTTACGCAATCGCGAGCGGTCGGAAGGCTGGATCTTCGGGGCCGAGGAGGTTCTCGGCGTTCATCGGCTTCCCCGCTCCCAGATGCGAAGCGTCTCCTCGACGCTGGCAAACCCAGAGGTCAGCTTCAGTCAGGCGATCTTTTCCTGGGAAGATCGAAGCATCAGCTTCCTTGACGAACAACGGGTCTTCGCTGCCTTGCGGAGCATCGGACAATGAGCGACGACCTGAGCGGTTTTTCGATGATGGACCTGTTCCGCATGGAGGCGGAAGAGCGGCTGGCTGTGCTGTCGCAAGGCCTGGTGGCGCTGGAGGGCACTGGTGCGACGGCCGAGGTGATCGAGCCCTTGATGCGCGCGGCGCACTCGCTGAAAGGCGCGGCGCGGATTGTGGGCCTGGGCGCGGCGGTGCGGGTGGCGCACGCGATGGAAGATTGCCTGGTCGCGGCTCAGAAAGGCCAAGTCAGGCTTGAGCCGGCGCACATCGACGCGCTTCTGGTAGGTGTGGACCTGCTGGTGCAGGTCTCGAAGGTTTCGGAGGGAGAGCAGGAGTCGTGGCAGTCGTCCCATGGTGACGAGGTCGAGAAACTGGTAGCCAACCTGGCCGCCATCCAGGCGGGGCAAGCCTTCGGAGCCACGGCCACGCCATCCCCTGCCACCGCTCTTCCAATTCCGGAATCACGGATCATTGCTCCAGCTCAAGCTCAGGCTCAACCCCTGCCTGAACCGTCCCCGGCAATCGCGGCGCAGGCCTCGCCGCCTCCGCAGGCGTCAGCGCCCGATCCTGGTCCCGCCGCCGCGGAACCGGCCGACCGGGTGGTGCGCGTGACCGCGGAGAGCCTGACAAGGCTAATGGGATTGGCCGGGGAATCGTTGGTCCAGACGCGCCGATTCCGTCCGTTTGTCGATTCGCTGCTGGTTCTGAAGAGCCGTCAGACCGGACTTCTGGGAACGCTCCAGCAACTCGAGGATCGCCTGTCGAGCGCTCACGAGCCGCTGCCGGCCGCGGATCGCGAGCTCCTCTCCACGGCCAGGGGCCAGGCCGCTCGCTGCCTGGAAGGACTGGGTGAGACACTCGAGACGATCGAGGAATTCGCTCGCGGCAGCGAGGACCTCTCGGGCCGGCTGCACCACGAAGTGCTGGCCAGCCGGATGCGTCCCCTGGCCGATGGGGTCCGCGGTTTTCCGCGCCTGGTCCGCGACGTCTCACGCCAGCTTGGCAAGCAAGTGAAGCTCGAGGTCGTGGGCGAGACCACGGGCGTCGATCGCGACATCCTGGACGGTCTGGAGGCCCCGCTCAATCATCTGATCCGCAACGCCCTGGATCACGGGCTCGAGACGCCCGAGGAGCGTCGCGCGGCCGGCAAGAACCCGGTGGGGACAATCCGGCTGGAGGCCCGCCACCGTGCGGGGATGCTCCAGATCATCCTCGGCGACGACGGCCGGGGAATTGACCTGGACCGGCTGCGCGTCAAGGTGGTCGAAAAGGGCTTGACGACCGCGCCGGTCGTCAGCCGATTGAGTGAGGCCGAGCTGCTCGATTTTCTGTTCCTGCCCGGCTTCTCGACCAAGGACAAGGTAACGGAGATCTCGGGCCGGGGCGTTGGCCTGGACGTGGTGCAGAGCATGGTTCAGGCGGTTCGAGGATCCGTCCGGGTCAGCAGCCAGCTCGGCAAGGGAACCCGGTTCATCCTCCAGCTTCCGCTCACCGTATCGGTGATCCGCGCCCTGCTGGCGGAGATCGCCGGCGAGCCGTTCGCCTTCCCGCTCAACCGCATCGACCGGATCCTGATGCTCGATCGTCACGACATTCGCGACCTGGAGGGCAAGCCGCACATGCTTCTGGACGACCAGCCGGTCGGGCTGGTGGAGGCGGCGCAGGTTCTCGAGCTTCCCGCCGCGCCGCGGGAGAACAGCCGGCTTGCCGTCGTGGTCGCCAGCGATCGCAGCCACCGCTTCGGGGTCGTGGTTGATCGGTTCCTGGGCGAGCGCGACCTCCGCGTCGCGCCCCTCGATCCCCGGCTGGGCAAGGTGCCCAACCTCAATAGCTCGTCGGTGCTCGAGAACGGCTGGCCGGTTCTGATCATCGATGTCGAGGACCTGATCCGCTCGATCGACAACCTGCTCAGCGGCCGCCAGATCAAGAAGCTGAGCGCCGAGGCGGCCGTGCCTGAAGCAGCGCGGGGGCCCAAGCGAGTCCTGGTGGTGGACGATTCGATCACTGTCCGTGAGCTCGAGCGGCAATTGCTCGAGAACCGAGGCTACACGGTGAACGTTGCCGTGGATGGTGTGGACGGCTGGAACGCGGTCCGTTCCGGGCGTTACGACCTGGTGGTCAGCGACATCGACATGCCCCGCATGGACGGCATCCAGCTCGTGGCTCACATCAAGGAGGACGCCCGGCTGAAGGCCATTCCCGTGATCATCGTGTCATACAAGGACCGTGAGGAAGACCGAATCCGCGGCCTCGACGTGGGCGCCAACTTCTACCTGACCAAGAGCAGCTTCCACGACCAGACGTTCCTGGATACGGTGGTCGACCTGATTGGCGAGGCGGAGAGCTGATGGATATTACCCAGGCAAGAAAGATCATCACAAACGGGTAACCACGGAACGACCCCACCCTACGGGCTGAGCATTACCCACATCTTTTCCGGAGCTTTACCTCTTGTTAACCTGGGTCAATTCTGTGATCTAGCGAACCCACATCAGGATTCCTTCGGGAACGGAGCCCATGATCTTACCCCATGCTGTTTGG
>JBAUOX010001076.1:0-3985 GCA_049579985.1 Isosphaeraceae bacterium
CTCAAGGACTGCGCCCGCAACGACCAGGATGGAGACGTTCGCCAGGCGGCGGTGCAGGAGCTGGCGCGGGGCTGGCGAACCGACCCTGACACCCGCCCCTTCCTCAAGGACCGCGCCCGCAACGACCAGAACTGGGAGGTTCGCCAGGCGGCGGTGCGGGAGCTGGCGCGGGGCTGGCGAACCGACGTCGACACCCTCCCCTTGCTCAAGGACCGCGCCCGCAACGACGAGGATGAGGACGTTCGCCAGGCGGCGGTGGAGGAGCTGGCGCGGGGCTGGCGAACCGACCCGGAGACCCTCGCCTTCCTCGAGGTAAAAGAGTAAGCACCATAAAAAAGTCGTTCAGAACTATACATGGCGGAGCGTTCAATCATGACTCAGATTCAACCCTACAGCCTCTGGATCGGCCATGCGGGAGAGGCACGCGATTATGAGCGGATCGCCGATGCGGGCATCGAGGCCCTGGTTAACCTGGCCGCGGAGGAGAAGTGTGACCAGCCGCCCCGGGAGCTGCTCTGTCTCCGGTTTCCCCTGATCGACGGGATCGGCAACCGTTCCGAGTGGCTCGACCTGGCCGTGACCAGCGTGGCCAATCTTCTGAGGCTGCGCGTGCCGACTCTCGTTTACTGCGGAGCAGGCAGGAGTCAGTCACCGGTCATCGCGGCATCCGCACTGGCCGTTGCCTTCCGAGAGAATCCGGAGGATTGCCTGAGGCGCGTGGTGTCACAGCATCCCAGCGACGTGTCGCCTGGCTTCTGGGACGAGGTGAAAGTCGTGCTCGACAGGAAGGCAAGATGAAAGGCGTCCGTGGTCCTTATCCTCGCTGGTCGATCGGCACGTAGGAGGACTCGCGGCCAGTTCCGGGGACACCAAGTTCCGGGGACAGTCACCAACCGCTCACCGCGCTGACGGCTCATCCTTCGGGATTGGCAGTCGGCTTTTTCCCGCGTCTCGACTCAGACTCGCCTCATCGCGAGAGGTGATTTCTGGTATTCACCAGCACCCGTCCCGACCGTTGATACCCGCAGAATCGTTTAGGAAAAATAGGAGTTATGGATAGTCTATATAGATTATGGAGGCTTAGGGAAATGCCGGGGTTGGGTTTTTGCCGCAACGGCGTTGAAACCCGTCTGCTGCTCAAGTCTAATCATTGCTGAACAGACGTCTTTAGGGCGTCTTGTTCGTGTATGCGCCTTGGAGACAGGTGGTTCCCGATCAGGAACTGTTACAGATGAGCGTCAGCCACCTCGCAGACGGGCAGAGAAGCCGCCTTCTGGCGGATGCCCTGCTGCATGTTGGCTACACATCCGATCACATAAGAACCGGCTGGAAATATAGCAATTTCGATCTGATGAAGAAGTGGATCGAGGACGACGATCCCGACAGCTTCCCGACGAATGAAGCCCCCGCAACCCTTGACATCGCTGCCTTTTACGACGGCAAAGAACACAACTGGAATACCATCTCGTTCGCCGCGCAGCTCGATCGAATTGACCTCGTGCATGACAAGGGGCGCGGTTTAGAGGCGGCCCGGAAGATATTCGAAGAGACCGCCTCTCCTAGCGTGCTCTTCGCAGGCAACGGCAC
Organism: Isosphaeraceae bacterium; assembly: GCA_049579985.1. Classification (GTDB taxonomy): domain Bacteria; phylum Planctomycetota; class Planctomycetia; order Isosphaerales; family Isosphaeraceae; genus Aquisphaera. The sequence goes on from JBAUOX010001076.1 coordinate 1,588, forward strand.
CGCCGACCTTTGGCTGAAGTGCTGGGAGCAGCCCTCTCCCGTTCCCAACATCGAATTCGAGGCTCAGCAGCTCCGGAAGGCGTTCGAGCATAACCGTCGCGAGCTGGAGCGTGACGCCCTCGCCGCTCTGCGTGGTGGACAACGATATCTCTTCGACGGCCTGCACTCCGCCAGGCGCGAGGAGCTGGCAATCTTTCTGAATCGCGGCATCACGAAAGCGACTTGGTTCTGCGACAAGGTCAAGCGCAAACTGGACGAAGATTCGGAGAAGGCACTTTCCCGGGTCGCGATCGGTCTCCTCGCTGCTCGAATCCTCGAGGACAAGGACATTTTCGACTCCTCTGGGGAACAGTCGGCCAACGCACGCGAGCTCCTCGACAAGGCCGATGCACTGGCTGACGGCTTCTTCAAGCATGTCATCATCAGCGACCTGGCTCTCCTCGACACTCGGGTGAGTTCTCAAATCGTGGATGAGATGCTCCTCCGCATCATGGCTCACCTGAGTGGGCCCGCGAGCTTCTCCATGGTCACCCCAGAGATGCTCGGTGACCTGTACGAGAACCTGCTGAGAGCGCAGCGCAAGCGAGGGAATGATCGCGAGTTAAACGGCATCCACTACACGCCGCTCTCCCTGACGAGGAACGTGCTGAGGAGGATACCGGTCGAAGAGCTTCCACCAGCGCGTAGGTACGCGCTCGATTTCGCCTGTGGATCGGGCACCTTTCTGCTGGCTGCGACGAATCGCCTGCGATCCGTGTTTGACGCTAACGAAGCGGGTTCCGAATCCGAACTGTTCGACCACCTCCGCGCACACGTCATCGGCAACGATTGGGACAGCGTCGCCATCCTCGTGGCGAACCTTACCTACCTCCTCGAGCACGTCATCGAGACCCGCGACGCACGGAGTGTTCCCGCGCCCGACATTGGGAATAAGAACGCGCTGGACTTGACACCCGAGCTCTTCGCGCCTCGCTCTCCGTCGATCATCGTGGGAAATCCTCCGTTCGGGAGGGCGACCGACGGACATCAGCTCGCCAACAAATTCCTCCTGAAGGCGTTAGACCTTCTGGCGCCCGGAGGGTTCCTGGGGATGGTGATGCCCGGGGCCTTCCTCAAGATGATGTCGCGTGGTGGCACCCCTGAGGCGAGAAGAAAACTGTTAGAGGCTTGCGAACTACTTGAGGTCTGGGAGATGCCCGAGGGCACCATCGGCCTCTCGGCTCGCCAAGAAACTTGCATGATCATCGCCCGCAAAGTAAACCGCGACCCGCAACGGCCCGCTCCCACTCTTTTCAAAGTAACATATTCGCGTAAATACGAGGCAATTCGAGCCCAACGAGATCATGCGAGGTCAACGTGGACCTTCATGGCGACAGGGCTCCCCGGACGACCACACGCTCCATGGAACGAGGATGCCACGGCTCGTATCATAGCCAGTCCCATCGACCGTGTTTGGCAGAGGATCGATTTCGGCCGACCACTCTCGTCGATCTGCGATCACACCATCGGCATTCTGACGCACTTATCAAAGACGAGCTTCTCGAGCGAGCCAGGCGAGGGCTTTGTCCCGTATCTGCGATCCCAAGGTCGGTTGCATCCCTTTTTCCTGCTCGAGAGGGATTGGCGCAAGGATCCGGACGACGAGCATGATTACGTCAATCCGGACACTGCAAACGAGCCCAGGAAATATAAACGGCCTCTGCTGCACGGACCGAAGCTCATCGTCACGAGCGACACGAACCGCAACTCCCGGCTTCAGGTGAGAGTGGCGTTTGACGATGCCGGCGTCTTTCCGGAGCATCATTTCTACTGCCTTGCTCTCTCTAGAGATAACCAGAGCCACAGCCCGTGGGCTCGACAGCTCCTCCTAGAAGTTGAGCAACGTCCACTCTTGCTTTGGCTTGGTGGCGTCTTGAACAGTCCAATCAGTCATGCCTGGGTCGCAACTTGCTCGACAACCCGGTCAAGCGCAATAGACGTATTCATGAACCTGCCTCTCCCCGCGAGCTACGACCCCATCATCCCACAGATGGTCGAGCAGACGGCGTCGTTCCCTCGCGAGTCGGGTGATTTCGCGAACCTTGTCGAGCAGATCAACGGAGCGGTTCTTCGATCCTACGGACTGTCGGGCGCCGACGCCTCCGACGTTCAACGCTTTTTGGAGAGCCTCACGGAGCCTTGGGCCGAGAGCCCGGCACACGCCCATCTCCCGCAGAGTCGACCACACCGGCGCATCTCCGGGACCGTCGCATCGATCGACGTCCAGGGCCAGCGTGTCACGCTCGAACTGCCCCGGTATTCGGGGGAGACGGGCGGACCGATCGTGCTACCGCTGCCGCGCGAGCTGCCTGGCTGGGCGTTGCGCGAGGGCATCGAGTTCACGTGTTCCGTGCCAACC
>JBAUOX010001077.1:0-1714 GCA_049579985.1 Isosphaeraceae bacterium
GCCGCGGAGTAACCGCCGTCCACGGCAATGGCCACGCCGGTGACAGTGTCGCTGGCAGAGCTGGCCAGCCAGACGGCGGTGCCCGCCATGTCCTCGGGCCTGGCCCATCGTCCCTGGGCGATGCGGGTCAGGACGCGGTCATGCAATCCGGGGATTTCTTGCCGTGCCTGCATCGTCAGCTCGGTATCGAACCCAACGTTCTGGCGATAGAGGACCTCGACAGACTGGTACCTGGGAGGGAGAGCGAGATCGTGCGGTTCGGCACGCTTGACCCGATCCTGGCCTGAAACGCGTACCCCGCGGGGACTGACCACATCTGATCAAGGAGAGCGGTCAGTTGATCCGTGGACCAGGCATTGTAGTGTGAGATGACCACGAGGACCGAGGGGTGGTAAGTCGAGGAATTCACCGCGCTGGCGTTGACCGGTGGCTTCAAGAGTCCGTCCTTTTCCGAGTCCATGATGTCCCCGTGCAAACCTCATGCCCTCTGTCTTCGATGATCGGTGGCGTTGCTCCGGCGCCCCACCTCTTCTGTTTTGCTTCAGCCGGAAATGGAGAGACGCCCCGCCCGAATTATGCTACAACTCGGCAGGAGTCTCACCATGCGAAAACCCACAAGAACTATACGCCTGTCGATCAGGCCGCGGATGGCGGCCAGTGATGTCGCACCGGAATGAGACGAGAATGGCCGCCTTGACGACGACGCCACCTCTTGCAAGCGACAGCCCGGAGATGCTGCCGGCGGATCGGACTCTTGAGCCTGCGTGCGGTTGGTTCGTTCTCGGAACGTGGCTGTTCTTGACCGTGGTGGCACTCGGTTTCGTGACTCTTTACGGAAATCGTACCCCGCGCTGGGAGGATTGGTTCTTCGTCCCCTTCATCACCGGCGCCCAGCGGGTTGATCTCGCCTGGCTCTGGGAGAAAGTCCAGGGACACAGGGCGCCGATCGCGAAGCTGGTTCTCTGTGCGTGCTACTCCCTCTTCGGCTTCAACTCGAAGCCGATTCTCTACCTGAACGTCCTCCTGTTCTCGGCACTCGCCCTGGGCCTGCTCTGGGCGATTCGCAAGGCCCGTGGTCGATGGAGCTATACCGATGCCTTCTTCCCGATCGTGCTTCTCAATCTTGGTCAAGCCGAGGCGTTCTCCTGGGCCCAGACCTTCGCCTATGTCTCCGCGACGAGCTTGGAGACGCTCCTGCTCATCCTCATCGTGACGCGTCGCGGAGCGTTGAATCGGACGAGCCTGGTGCCGGCCGGCGCGAGTCTCATCCTCCTGCCTCTCACTTTCGGAGGCGGCGTCGTCTTCGCGGCGATGATGGTTCCCTGGATGCTCTACCAGGGATGGGTGGTGAAAGGAAGCATCGAGCCGTCCAGCCGCCATGTCCGGCCGATAGCGCTGGGTTCGGCGTTTGTCACCGTCATGATTATCGGGCTTTATTTCGTCGGTTATCGACCGCTCAACGACGCCCCCGGCGAGCAGTACGTGAAGCCCGGGCTCGCCGTCTACGCGCAGACGGCACTGAAATACCTGGGGTCGGGGTTTGGCGGAGCAGCCTACCAACCTTTGTGGCAGTTCTCCGGCTCTCTCATCGCCGTGATCCTGCTGGCGGCCTTTCTCTGCCTGATTCAGGCCCTCGCACGCAGCCGGTTAACGGGCGATCCGAGAGCCGTTGGACTTGCTTCCCACATGGTTTCGTGCGTGGCGGTTGCCTGGG
>JBAUOX010001078.1:0-10252 GCA_049579985.1 Isosphaeraceae bacterium
GGTCCTTCTGCTTCTGCTCCGGCTCCGCCGTGATATTGAGGATGAAGAAGCGATAGGGCAGGGCCACCTGGTTGGCGGCCAGACCCACCCCCTTGGCGGCATACATGAGGCTGAACATCTGCTGGACTGTCGCCCGGAGATCCTCATCGATCTGGGTCACGGGCCGTGACGGATACCGCAGCGCGGGGTGGGGATAGTTGACGATACGCAGCACGAGTCGGACTCCGAGCAAGCAGACTGGAAGGTTTCCATCATTTTACGCACAAGCGCCACTGGCCGCCAGGTTTCAGGTGCGCAGGGAGCAGCTCGACATCGAAGCTCGATAGAAATGTGTGAGGATTCAGCCATCATATTGCGAGAGAATCGACTGGGCGGGGGTGTTCCCGCTCCCCGCCCCGAGGGGCGACGGTCCATAGCCAGGTGGCGAAAGCCCCTGGTACAGGTCAGGAGAAAGACAGATTTTCCCAAGCCCTGCAAGGGCGGCAGGTTTCCCCGTAAGTGAGTACGCGCCATGCCCCAATCGTTCGCTTGCCTCCATCATCACCTGATCTTCGCCACAAAGAACCGTGCTCCGCTCATCACGGAGGACATCCAACCTCGGCTCTTCGACTACATCGGCGGCATTCTCCGGGCCCAGGGCTGCGCCCTGGGGGCAGCGGACGGTATGCCTGATCACGTGCATCTTCTCGTCTCGCTCGACAAGCAAGTCTCGATCGCACAGACGTTGCGCATCGTGAAAGCAAATTCCTCCCGCTGGGTTCATGAGACGTTCCCTAGCTTGTCCGGATTCGCCTGGCAAGTCGGTTACGGCGCGTTCGCGGTAAGCTATTCCCATGTGGGACGCGTCAAGGCCTATCTCAGCCGGCAGGCCGAGCATCATCGTAGGGTCACCTTTCAGGAGGAGTTTATCGCGTTTCTGCAACGGCACGGGATCGAGTACGACGAACGCTATCTCTGGGATTGATGGGTGTCAACGGCTGCTACCGCACCTCCGGTGCTCCGGCCTTGGGGATGTTCGGCCCGGCCCAGGGGCTCACGCCCCCTGGCTATGAACAGTCGCCCCTCCGGGGCTTGAGATGCGTGCATTCGTCTCCATAGTTGTAATGGTTATTCCTGCGCAACCCTAAGGTGCGAAGGGATTCGCGGGGATGTCGCCGGCGCCGGCGGACGGGATGAGGGCGTTCCAGGCGGCGGCCGGAAGCAGAAAGACCGGACCGGTGTCCGCCGTGCCCGCGGCGGCAACGACGAGTCCACCGTAGTTCTCTCCAATTCGCAGGACATGCAGCGGTTTGCCGGGCTGGCTGGCAAGCTCCACGGTCAATCTCGGCCGGGCCAGGCCCGTCGCGGCGGGGATGGGGCCGTTGTACTGAAGAAACTTGGACGTGCGCAGCTCTGCAAGCTGCTTGACCAGGTCGTTGAACCGGGAGATGTCGATGCCGCTCGTGTCGGTTCCGGTTCCCGGCTCTGGCTTCCAGTCGGCCGGCCCACCGCCGGGCTGCGGGCTGCGGATGAAGGCGAGTGTGCGCCCAGGCACGCGGAAGACCAGGCGGCGGATCGAGTCGGCCGGAAATGACAGCACGAGGGTCTCGTGGAACTCGGCCAGTAGGGCCTGCACGGCCGGCGCGCCCAGTGTGAAGACGAATGGTTGAGCATCGACCGCCGCGTAGAATGCGCCCGGCTTGCCGGGGACGGGCTTGCCGATCCGCAGGCGTCCGCCCGAGCTTGTGGATGGGGCCGTTTTTTTCGCGGGAGGCTCGGGTTTGGCAGTCCCGCCCGGCGCGGCCTCGGAGTCCCAGGAGACGACGAGAGGGGGCTGATCGAGGCCAAAGCTCTTGCCGTCTCCCACGGCGTCGGCTGCGAAGTCCTCGGCCCGGAGGTCGGAAAGCACGGCCAAGAGCTGGGTGATGGCCCGGAAGTCCGCCGGCGCCCGGACCGGCGCGACCATCCGCCACTGGTTCGCCGCACTCGAAAACCGATCCGGCTCGAGGACCGTCGTTGTTCCCTCGCGAATCAGCGTCAGCTTGGTCACGGTGGCCGGATTGACCGAAAGCACGCCGCGATCGCGGTAGGCCAGCCGATTGCGGGGCAGGACGTCAAGCAGCACATCGGGCAGGGCCAGGACGACGCGGTCACCCTCGAGCCGGCCGTAGATGGTCTTCTTCAACCGGTCATGCCGGCCGATCAGGAGGGAGAGAGCAGGGGTCCGCGCCGGGGCCTCGGAGCTTTCAGCCCGTTTCGCTCGGGGCGCCGGGCCGTTCGAGGCGGACTGCCAGACCTCGAGGGTCATGAGCGGCGGGTCAAGATCGGGTCGGATCACGCGCGCGGCGTCCAGAAACTCGCTGGTCTGCAAGCCGTCGAGCTGGTTGACGAGCGACTGGACGAGGTAGCTATCAGCCGTTCCGGCTTGCGGCGAGCTCAGCCTCCAGGCCGTGCCCTGACGCTCGAGCCGGAACGTGGTCGAGAGCGCATTGATCGCGATCTCGGAAACCGCGGCAGGATCGATGTCCGTGACGTGCTGGCTGCGGAAGGCAATGCTGTCGCGGGGGATCTCGACAAGGAACCGGTCGCTGACAGCGACCACGTCGTCCTGGTCGCCCCGGCGGACATAGACGCGGTCGGGGTGGTCCGGCACCTTCTTGCCGACGTGCAGGACGATCGGGGAATCCGGTTGCGACGCCGACGTCAGCTCGATCGTGGCTTCGGGCCTGTCGAGCCCGAAGGGCGCGAAGTCGGTCACGTTATCGGCGCTGAATCCTTTCTGGCCATCGAGGACCCGGATCGACGAGAGCGCGGCGATCGCGCTTTCGATCTTTGCTCCATTGGCCGGCACCTTGACCGGCGCGGAGAAGTGCCAGCGGCCCCCGGTGCCTCGGTCGGCTTTCAGATTCAGAGCATCCCGATGAATCGCCAGGCTCGAGATCTGAAAGCTCGGCACGGGGATGAGGTTGATCTGCCGCCATTCGGTCAGCGGCAGACTTGTAGCACCCAGCAGCTTCTTATCGACCACTTCGATTCCCGCCGTGTCGACCGGCCGAACGAAACACTGGTCGCGAACCGTCTTGCCGATCTCGAGCGCGGCAAGCAGACGGGGCTGCGACGTGGCTTCCGAACCGGTGTCGCCCCAGAGCCGAACGACCGCGCCGGGAGGAGCCAGCCCGTACGATTCCGGCGGAGCGGCGATCGTGCCGGAGTCGGGCGACTTGCGCAGGTTCTTGAGGTTGCCGATCAAGGTCTCGACGATTGTGGAATCGGCCGCGACGTCGAGCGGACGGGTCATCTGCCAGCGGTCCGTGCCCTTGCGCTCGAAGGCCAGAGTCTCACCGCCGCGCAGGATCTCGAGCCGGGTGACGGCGGTTTCGGGCACATCGATGAGATCGGGCAGAACCCGGTTCAGCCGCCCGCGCCGCTGGGCCTCCGTGGGCACGCCCGAGTCCTCGAGCCACCAGAGGACCAGCAGGCCGGCGAAGAAAAGACCAATGAGCACGAATGTCGGGCGAAACGTTTTCATCGACGGTCCGGCGGAAGTAATCGGGGAGAGAAGAAAAGAGAAGTCAGGTCCGGCGCGAGCAGGCGGGGTTCCCGCTCACTCGCGCCGGGCCACGTAAACGATGGTTCCCGCGGCGATGATCCCGAGCACGGCCATGACGGTGGGGACGAGGACCAGGCGGGACCGGAGCAGGGGATCGGCCGTGAGCGTCAAAGCCACGTGCGTGTTGGCGGTGATGCCAACGGCATCGGGACGGCCGCGCAGCCAGCTCGCCGCATTCATGACCAGGTCGAGGTTGGTCGGCTCGATCCCTTGCACGACGTTGTCGGCCAGCGAGCGGCTCGAGAACAGGACGAGCCTGGGCCTGGCCCCGGACTCGGCGGTTGAACCGGCAGAGGCGGCCGTGGCCGCTGCCCGTTCCTGGACAACCACGCCGACCGTCACGGGGCCCGGTTCGTCGATGCCCTGATCGAGCCTGGGACGGGGGTTCGTCAGGTCGGTCTCGGCCCACGATTGAGGCCCGGAGTGGAGGATGGCGATGGGGACCAGGTTGGCATTGACCGGCGCGGTTCCCGGTTTTCCGGGCGCCGAGGGTCCCTGTCCCAGGATGTGGATGGGCGCTCCGTTGGGAACAAGGACGGCCCGGTCGGCTTGCAAGGCGTCGGTGACGGGGTGCCCCTGGTTGCCCTTGAGAGGCGCGAAGACAAGCTGGAGCGTGCGATTGAAGTTGAGCCGCGGATCGATGACCAGGCCGCGGCCGATCACGAGGTTGAACGCCCTGAAGAAGTCGTCCAGCCCGGTGGGCTCGGTATTGCCGACCAGTGCCAGGACGGGCCTTCCCTGGTCGGCGTAGGCCTTGAGCTTGGCCACTTCGTCGGGTTTGAACGGGCTCTTCGGGCCGGCGATGATCAGCAGGGCCAGATCGTCGGGGATCGCGTCGCTATTGAGGTTGAGCTCGACTGGCTCGCAGCCGACGGAGGCCAGCCGGGCCCGCCAGATGCCGATGCCCTGGGTGGTGGGGTTGAGGTCCGACGATGACGGCTCGCCATGCCCCGTGGTGAAGGCGACCTTCGACTTTCGTGACTCGCGCAGCCGGATCAGGGCCGACGTGATTGCGTCCTCGCCCTTGAAGACCGACTCAAAGCGGTCCGTGCTCGCGCGCGAAGCGTCGGCCGAGAGCGGCTCGAACAGCTCCTGGGCGGGCACGACCACGAACTCGGCGTCGGTTCCCTCGCCGTACTCGATCAGGACGCCTCCTACCCTCATCACCGCCAGGTCGGGCGCGCGCTTCGCCAGGTCCTCGGCCCGCGCGAGCTCGGTGTACGGGTTGAGGCTGTCGATCTTGATCATGTCCGGTCGGACCGCTCGGTAAAGCTCCAGGAGCTGAACCACCCGGTCAAGCTGGCGGGCCGAGCGCTGGCCGCTGCCGTAGACGATGTGAAACGTGACCGGGCGATTCAAGCTCTCGAGTTGATTGGTGGAGAGCGACGATAGCGAGAATGTTTGCTCGCGCGTCAGGTCGATTCCCCGTCCGCCATAGCGGAAGGCGGCCACGTTGGCAACTATGAGGATTCCGGCGAGCAAGCCCGCGTTGAGGAACACGCTGGCCAGGTCCGAAGTCCGTCGCAGGATGGGGCTGGCGTGTCGATACCGCCGGTTGGCGATGTTCAGGTAAAGCACCAGGCCGATGCCCAGGCCGAAGACGGGAATCGACCAGCGGACACCGTGAGTCAGAGTCAACGCCAGATAACCACCCAGAAGGATCAAGACCAGGCCTGTTGTCACCCCGGCGATCACGCGGTCGCGATGACCAGGAGGCGGCGCATTCTCGTCGTCCTCGACTGCGGTCGCCTGACCCGAGGGAGACCCGCGTAAGATCCAGAAGATCGCCAGAAAGCTCGCCAGAAAGCTCGCCACGAGGAGCGCCGCGACCCAGACTGCCGACAATTGGAAAAGGATCGAAAGACCGTCCAACATTGAGCCTTCATCCCATGTTCGGGGCGCTCGCGCACATCATCGTCGCCGCCCGGTTTCGAGGATCTTCACGGTGACGTAGAGGGCAAAGACACACACCGAAAGATGCAGCGCGATCGTTCGCAAGTCGAGCTGGCCCTGTCCGAACGCTCGAACCTGAACGTACACCGCCAGGAACCGTATTGCCTCGGCCCACCCGGCTTGCTGGCGGGCCCCGTAGAAGTAGAGCAAGAGCGTCAGGACCACCATCAGGAAGAGGACCACGAAGGTCCAGACGGCGGCCACGATCTGGTTCCGCGTCAAGGCGCTGAACAAGAGGCCGATCGCCACGAACATCATGCCCATGGTCGTCAGGCCGATGCCCAGGCTAAGGAGCGGTCCGAGGTCGAAGTAATATTTCGCCTGGAAATAGAGAAACGGCAGATAGATCGCAAAGGGGACCAGGAGGGCCAGGTACATCAGCAGTCCGGCAAGCCACTTCGAGAGCACGATCTCGGCCTCGGAGACCGGCAACGTCAAGAGCGTCTCGATGGTGCCGGTCCGTCGCTCCTCGGCGATCAGCCGCATCGTCAAGAGCGGCACGGCAACCAGAATACTGAACCAGAACAGGGGACTCGAGGAGACATACGTGGTCATCGGGTCACGGACGCTGGAAAACTCGCGCTGAGGCTGGCTGAGCGCATCGACGAGCTCCCAGAAATTGAGCAAGGCGATGACCTGGAAAGCCATGAGCACAATGTAAGCCATCGGGCCCAGGAAGAAGGCGCCGAGCTCACGGGCAAGCAGCGTGGGCACGTGTCGCATGGTCAGGTCGCCTTGACTTTCGATGGGTCCGCGCCGTCGCCGGTCACCGCCTCGACGAACCGTTCCTCCAGCGAGCTTCGCTTCAGCTCCAGGCTGCGCAACATCCAGCCGTTGGATGTCAGCTTCTGGCAGACCGCCTCGCGCACGTCGCGTCCGCCCTGGGTGCCCAGCTCGAACCCGGAGATGCCCGCGTCCCGGCTGGTGATGGTCACGCGATTCACTCCGTCAATGCCCAGCAAGACGTTACGGATCGGCTCGGCGGGTCCCCGTGCTTCCACCAGGATCGCCTTGTCGAGCCGCAGTTTCTCGAGTTTCTCATCGATGGCGATCCGACCCCCGGCGATGATGATCGCGCGGCCGCAAACGGCCTCGACTTCCGACATGATGTGGGTCGACAGGAGGATCGTCCGCCTCTGGCCCAGCTCTTCAATCAGGCTGCGGACCTCGCGAATCTGGATCGGATCGAGGCCGGAGGTCGGCTCGTCCAGGATCAGGATGTCGGGATCGTGAACCATGGCCTCGGCCAGACCGACGCGCTGCCGGAACCCTCGAGACAGGTGGCCCAGGATGCGCTCTTCGACGTCCGTCAACCGGCACCGAGAGACGACCTCGCTGACGGCGAGCCGGCGCCTGGAACGGGGCACATCCTTGAGCTTGGCCCGGAAGCGAAGATACTCCTTGACGCGCATTTCTTGATACAGCGGCACGTTCTCCGGCAGGTAACCGACTTTGCGCCTGACTGCCAGCGGCTCGTCCAGGGCGTCGTGCCCTGCCAGAACGGCCCGCCCGCTGGTCGCGGACAGGTACGTCGTGAGAATTCGCATCGTCGTCGTCTTCCCGGCTCCGTTGGGACCAAGCAAGCCGACAATCTCGCCCTGGCCAACGCCGAAGCTGATCTTGTCGATGGCCCTGACCGACCCGTATTGCTTCGTCAGCCGTTCCACCTGGATCATCGCTCAAACCACCTCCGGGAACCACGATCAGCCCGAGCTTGTGCCAGCGATCCAGACCAGGACGACGAGATGACGCTCATCAGAACGAGGAAGGTCGCGCGCTGTACCGCCCTGGACGGGAGCCGCGGCGGCAGCCGGTCGCGGGTCGCGAGAGTTGCCGGCGTGGGCAAGACGATCGTCATCGGCGGCGGGGGCGTGCGCAGGTGCGCCCGCCACTTTGTCGCCCGGTTCCCTCGAGCTGGCCACGGCGCCTCCAGCCCCTTGCTTGATTGCTTCCGAGCGATCGATCTCGGCGGCCGGCGAGCTTCGTTCCTGTTCGGCCGTTGGCTCGTCGATCTCGGCGGCCGCGGCTACCAGGGCAGGATCTGGATCCTTCGGCTCGCCCAGCTCAGGAGCACGCAAGGCAAGATTCGAGCGCGGGATCGTCAGATCACCGATGGGATGCGCCGGGAACGAGACAACCTGGCCAATGTCTGCCAACTGCATGGCCACGGCCGGATTGACGTCATCTTCCTGAAGACGATCGCTGAATGCTTTCTTGAGGCGATCGCGAAACGGCCCCAGCTCGTTCTCATCGAGAACAACCGCGAAGACCGTTGCCTTGCCGGGATGGCGCGGATCGATGACGATGCCCTGGGAGACGGTGATCTTGAAATAATCACGATGGGTCGTCCGCTCGACGAGCGAGGCAACCTGCTGCTCGGCGGGCTGGCCGATATGATCGGCCACCAGGAACACCCGGCGCAGATGGGGATCGTCGAGCAGTGTCCGGACGCGCTTTTGATCGTCGGTCTCGATCGCCTGCTCGGCCCTCGCGGCCGAAACCGCGCTCGGCGTATCCGCGGGCCCGAAGACGTTCACAGGCAGCGAAGCCGGGTGGCTTGCCCTGGCCGCCATGTCTGCGGGGAGCTCTGGTCGCGGGGAGTTCCCGCCCGACGGCGGATTGTGATGAGCAGCTCCAGCAGAAAAGGGAGCCTCGGCCGTATCATGATGATGCAGGGACAAGAGTGGCAGCAGGGCAATCGCCGCCATCGCCGAGGCAGCAAGGCCCGCGGCCGCCCAGCGCCGGGCGCGGCGGTCCAACGTCCAGGGTCGTCGACGGAGCAAGGCTTGACGAACTCGCCGCATCACCTCGGGTGAGACGTCGGGAGACGCCGGCCGAGACAGGTTGGCAACCAGGTCGCGCACGCTGGAAAGGCATTGAACCTTCTCGGCAAGCCGGGAATCTGTCGCCAGCGACGATTCAACCGCCCGCCGCTGTTCGGGTTCCAGCTCACCGTCGAGATACGTACCGAGCAACGATTCGTCGTCTAGACTCATGATTTTCACGCCGGAAAGTGAAAGGCAGTCGGAGTTAAAAAAACGAACCAGGTTTGGGAGAAACGCGGCTAAGGCATTGGTTCGAAGCTCCGGTGGGACGCAACCAGTCGAGATACCGCCGTGGATCGACCACGCTCCTGGTCAATCAATGATTGCAATCGAACGCGCAGCTCGGAACGCGCTCGATGAAGTCGGCTGCGAACCGTGCCGACCGGAATGTTTAACAGGGCGCTGATCTCCTCATAGCGACGACCGTCAAAGTCTTTCAGGATCACCACGGCGCGATGTTCCGGGCCCAGTTCGCCCAGTGCCGCTTCGACGATCGCTTCGCGTTCGAGCCGTTCCAGGGCAAGCGAGGGGTCGCTTTCCGGGGATCGGTCGGCCGGATCGACCACGGGCTGGTTCTTGCCGGGCTGGTTCAGCCGTGAGAACCGACGGTTCCGGCTTTTGCGGTGACCGCTCAGCGCCAGGTTGATGGCAATCCGGTAAATCCAGGTGTAAAACGAGCTTTCTCCATGAAACTGATCGAGCTTCTCGAACCCGCGCACAAAAGCGTCCTGCAAGACGTCCTGTGCGTCCTCCGCCGAACCCACCAGCCGGACGATGGTCGGGAAGAGACGATCCTGGTATCGCCGGACCAGAACCCCGAATGCCTCAGTCTGGCCCGCGCGGCACGCTGCCACGAGACTGTGGTCGTCTTGACACCCGGTCATCACGGAATTAGACGCTTCCACTCTGCCCGAAGTTCCGAGAAAGCCGTGACTGGCGGCGGGCAACCCGCCAGCCCGGCCGGAAAAGGCACCACACCCGCACGCCCAGGGGCGACCCTCGGGCTCGATCCGGACCGGAAGTGATCTACTGGAATTCTAACGGGGCCGCCCCCCGATGGCGAGCATTTCCCCGCCTCCGCCGCCGGCCTCATCGATCAGCCAGCGTGAGAGCGTTTCCGGGTTGTCACCGCGCCAGTTTGACAGTTCGTGCGCTCGACCTGGCACCGGAATCCTCCATCTGGTCATCACCATCAAGTGGGCCTCGCTCGAGCCTGGATACCATGATGTATCACCGCGGGCCTGGGTGAGATAGCATGGGGACCGCGGGGTCAGGGCGGGGTGTGGACTCTGTCGTTTTCGAACCCGGGGTGCCGACGATTCCGACTGCGAGTCAGAAGACCTTCCGCTCGGGATCGCAGTCGCTTTCTGTTCTCAACGGTGCGCTCGAGTATCAGGGCTTTGTTCAGGGGTTTTCGGGAGATCTTGCCGTGCTGGCCGAAAGACAAATCACCAAGGGGTCGCCGCCGGGCAAGCATCCGCTGGTGGGCCTGTTGATCTCGCAAGCCCTCGGTGCGTTCAACGATAACGCGTGGAAGCAGATTGTCGTGCTGCTGGTGATCACGGCAACCGTCAGTGAAACGGCATCACAAGAAAGGGCGGCGTTTGCCCAGGTGGTCCTGCTGATCCCCCTGATCATCTTCAACCTGCCGGGAGGCGTGCTGGCCGACCGGTTGAGCAAGCGGAAGGTGCTCCTGGCGATGAAGGCGCTGGAGATGGTGCTCATGCTGCTGGGGACGGCCGTGCTCTTGATCAATCCCGCCGGAGGCTTCCCGGCGCTGGTGATCCTCGGGCTTCTGGGCGTGCAGGCCGCCCTCTTCAGCCCGTCCAAGTACGGCATCCTGCCCGAAATCCTGCCCCACGAGAAGCTCTCCTCGGGCAACGGT
>JBAUOX010001079.1:0-12334 GCA_049579985.1 Isosphaeraceae bacterium
GCCCGAGAACCACCCTGCCAACGTGAGGCGCTGAACCGACGCAAGGCCATGAGCAAAGCACGATCGAAGAAGAAACGGCCAATTCTCCTGGCCGAGCTTGAAAGATGCTATCGCGAAGCGCCGAACATCCAGCTCAGTGTCGAGTCATTGTTTCAAGAAGCGTTCTCTGGCGGCCGCTCCGGCTTCGTAACGCCATTCGGCCCCTTTTCGGCCTCCATGACTCCCCAAATTTCAGTCAAGCCCTGGATGATCCCGCCGATTCCTTGCTTGACCTGACTGCAATAGTCGATACCGGCCGGGAAATCCTCTGGACAAAGCCGCCAGTCTATGCCACAATTGGCATATCATGAGCACGGGCGAGACGGAGCAAGCAAAGCAAAGCCGCTCTTCTGGATGGGGTCAACCCGCAAGGATTTGAAGGCGTTCCCCGCCGGGGTCCGCCAGGCGGTCGGCTTCGCTCTCTTTCAGGCTCAGTTGGGCAGAAAGCACGTGGATGCCAAGGTCCTGAAGGGGTTCGGCGGAGCCGGCGTGTTGGAGGTGATGTCGGACTTCGACGGAGATACGTATCGGACCGTCTACACGGTGAAGTTCGCCGGGGCTGTCTATGCCCTCCATGCCTTTCAGAAGAAATCCAAGAAGGGAATCAAGACACCACCGATCGAGCTTGACATCGTCCGGAAGCGCCTGAAAGCGGCGGAGGAACATCATGCAAAAAGAAGAGCGGAAGAAAACCAGGGCAGAGGGCCAAGTCACCATTGAGCAGAGTAGCGGAAACGTCTTTGCTGACCTGGCCTTCAAGAACCCCGAGGAGATGCTCGCCAAGGCGCAGCTCGCGCAACGCATCTGTGACATCATCGCCGAACGCAAGCTGACTCAGACGAAGGCAGCGAGCCTCCTTGGCATCGACCAACCCAAGATTTCAGCCCTCATGCGGGGCAAGCTCGATGGCTTCTCCACCGACCGGTTGTTTCGGTTTCTGAATGCTCTTGGTCGGGATGTCGAAATCGTCATCCGGCTCGCCAGGCACGCTGGAGATGCTGACACAAGGGTCATTTCCCGTGAACCTGGTGTTTGAACGCCGAGCGGCCAGAAAGGCAAAGGTTGAGCCAGGATGGAAGGTCGCATCGGGACGTCGATCATACGAATCAGCCCCAATGACGGATCGGGGCCCCCTGGGAGGGCGGGTCGAGGGCGCTTGCCGCGGCGGACGAATCGGGGTAAGGTCAGGAGGAATGCAGGAGGCAGACGCGACGGTCGAGACCTGCGAACCGTCGATCCCTCACCTGACCTTGAAGGAGCTTGCCGTGCTCGGGTTCTTGACGCTTCTCGCCCTGCTATTCGTCCCGCCGGTCCAGACCGAGACCACTTCGAGCATCACGCCCGAGCAATTCCGCGCCTGGTTCGACGCCGCGCGCCAGGGCAGGCTGGAGATTCCCGACGAAGTCTCTCGAGACGCGTGCCGCTATCGCTATGTCTTCATCGGCGGCCTCTTCAACGAGCAGATGCCCGGATACTTCTTGCAGAATGTCAAGGAGCTCCGGGCAAGGGGCGTGCCGCGAACGTCGATCCACCTCGTCAAGCCGGATTCGCGGCAGACGGTCGATGGGAACTCCGAATCGGTTCGCACCGAGTTGCTGGCGATCGCCGCGCAGGGACCCGAGCGGCTGGTCCTGATCGGCCATAGCCGTGGAGCCTGCGACGCCCTCGCGTTCGCCCTGCAAAACCCGCAGTTTGTCAAGGACCACATCCGCGCCCTGTTCTTGATCCAGGGGCCTTTCGGCGGGACGGCAGTGGCAGACTACGTGGCCGGCGAGGGAACACCCATGGACCGGCGAATGCCCACCGGATACCGGTTCATGGGCCAGGCCATTGGACGCCTCGAGTCGCGTCTCCTGGAAGATGGCAAGCACGAAGCCATTGCCTCGCTGAACCGCCGGGATTCGGAGAGCTTCTGGAACGAGATGTTGCGGACGCACCGCGCGGCGGTTCCGGCCGTCGCCGCCAAGACGTTCTACGTGACGAGCCGGACCGGTCCGTCGCATCATCCGCTTTTCCAGCGCGTGACCGGGTGGTACCTGGGCACCTATTACGGGCCGAACGATGGACTGGTCGCCCTGGAGGACCAGTCGCTGCCAGGACTGGGCACCGTCCTCGCGGTTCTCGACGTCGGCCACACGGACCTGACCCGCCGCTTCCCTGCGGCTCGCCCCAAGCACCGCCTGCGAAATGCGCTCGTCGATGCGATCATCATGGCCGTCGGCACGCAAAATGCGCAGCTCGCCAAGCAATCCGGTGTCACGACGGCCCACGTCTCACAGCATGCTCAGGGAAGCTCGCGTTGAAGGATCTGGAGAAACAGGTACGAGAGTAGAACGTCCAGGTAGGACGCCGCTTGAAGATGATGAAGCAAAACGACCTCGCCCACCCGTTCACGCGGTACCCGCATCCCCTGCGGACATTGGCCGCCGGCTCTGGCGCCTCGTTTCACTCCTCCGGGCCCGCACTGGAGAATGTTCCCGATCCTCTTCGGTAAGTAAGCTGCCGGCCACGGTCATCTCGCTCATCAGGCTAATGGCCGGCCGATGCCCCCTCGAACCGGACCGACCGCAAGTGATTCACTCCAGGATATTCTGATCATGTATATCGTTACAGGAGCTGCTGGATTCGTCGGGAGCAACCTGATCCGCGCGCTCAACGAGCGCGGGGTCCGGGACGTCCTGGCCGTTGACGACCTGACCCAGGGGGACAAGTTTCGCAACCTGCGCGACTGTGAGATCGCCGACTACATGGACCGCGCCGAGTTTCGCGATTTTGTCGGCCGCGGCGCTCCCGGGGTGAAGCCGGCGGCGGTATTGCACCAGGGGGCCTGCGCCGATACGACCGAGCAGGACGGCCGTTACATGCTCGACAACAACTTCACCTACTCGAAGGAGCTGCTCCACTGGGCGCTGGACCGCCGCGCGCCCCTGGTTTACGCCTCCAGCGCGTCGGTGTACGGCTCATCGCGGCACTGCGCAGAGACGCCCGATCACGAGGGTCCTCTGAACGTGTATGCCTACTCGAAGCTGCTATTCGACAACTACGTGCGGCGGTTGATTCCGCGGATCTCCACCACTGTCGTCGGCTTGCGCTACTTCAATGTCTATGGCCCGCGCGAGGCCCACAAGGGCCGCATGGCCTCGATGGTCTGGCAGCTTTACCGGCAACTGAAGACCACGGGCGTCGCGCGGTTGTTCGAGGGGACCGATGGTTTCGACGCTGGCGAGCAGCGGCGCGACTTCGTCTACGTTGGCGACGCCGTCGCGGTCAACCTGTACTTCGCCACGGCCCCGCCCAAGCAAGGGGTTTTCAATGTCGGCACGGGAACGAGCCGCAGCTTCAACGACATCGCCCGCATCCTGATCGGGCTGCTGGGCCGGGGTGAGATTCAGTACATCCCGTTCCCCGACTCGTTACGCGGCAAGTACCAGAGCTTCACCGAGTCCGACATCACACGCTTGCGCGCCGCCGGCTATGACCGGGCGGCGACCTCCCTGGAGGAGGGTATTCGCCAGCTTACCGAACAATCGGGGAAGGAGACATGATTTCACCATGAGCGCGGTCAACAGGAAGCTCGAGGGGCTGATCCGGGGACTGCGGCCGTGCCAGATCGCGGTTATCGGCGACGTGATGCTCGACCACTACGTCAAGGGTAATGCCGATCGGCTCAGCCCCGAGGCGCCCATTCAGGTCCTCGACGTGATCGACGAGTTCCAGATGCCCGGCGGCGCTGCCAACGTGGCCATGAAGGTCGTCGGCCTGAAGTCCAAGGTACGGATGGTCGGCCTGATCGGCGCCGATCAGGCCGCCGTTGACCTGCAAGCGCTGCTGGCGACTCATCCTCACGTCCGCGACAGTCTGGTCGCCGACGCGAGCCGATCCACCACGGTCAAGACCCGGTTCATCGCGCACAACCAGCAGCTCCTGCGGGTGGACCGCGAGCGCCGGGCAATCCCGGGAGAGGAGGTCCGGGCCAAACTGGCGGAGGCCGCCCGGGACGCCGCGGCCGCGGCCGATGCCGTGATCCTGGAAGATTACGGCAAGGGCGTGCTCTGTCCCGAGGTCATTGCCGCCGCCCTGGAAGGAGCCAGGCGGAAGGGAGTGCCGGTTGTCGTCGACCCGACGGGGCGTGATTACCGCCGCTACGCCGGCTCGACCGTGCTGACGCCCAACCTCAAGGAGGCCGCGATGGCCGCCGAGCGGCCAATCACGGACATGGAAAGTCTCGAGGCGGCCGGCCGCCTGCTCGTCGAGCTGACCGGCGGGGCCATGGCCATCACCCGCGAGGCGGAAGGCATCTCGCTCTTTCGCCGCCGGCAGGCCAACGGCCCGATTGTGCACACTCACGTGCCAACCGTTCCCGTGGCCGTCTTCGACGTCACCGGCGCCGGTGATGCGGTGGCGGCGACCCTGGCCATCGCCCTGGCCGCCGGAACCGAGATGGCTGACGCCTGCGCCCTGGCGAATCTCGCGGGCCGCGCCGTCGTTCGCCAGTTCGGCGTGGGTACCATCTCGCCCGCTCACCTGATCGCCGAAGCGAACAGCGAGTCGGCCGAGAGGATGGTCAAGCTCGCCGACCTCGCCTCGGCCCGGCAGCGCGCTCGCGAGGTGAAGCAGGCCGGGGGCAAGGTCGTCTTCACCAACGGCTGCTTCGACATTCTTCACTATGGGCATGCCTACCTCTTGCAGTTCGCCCGCAGCCAGGGCGATTTCCTCGTCCTGGGACTGAATACCGACTCCTCGGTCCAGCGCTTCAAGGGACCCTCCCGGCCCTATGTCTCCGAGGAGCAGCGGGCCTACATGCTTTCGCTCTACCCCTTCATCGACCTGATTGTCTTCTTCGACGAAGACACCCCGCTGAATCTGATCGAAGCCATCCGGCCCGACGTCCTGGTCAAGGGGGGCGACTACACGCCGGAAACCGTGGTAGGCCGCGATGTCGTCGAGTCCTACGGCGGCAAGGTCGCAATCTGCCCACGCCTGGAGGGACTGAGCACGACCGATCTGGTCCGCAAGATCAAAGACGAGGAACTTTGAGCAACGCGCGGGGCCATTGCCGGGGCCGAAAATTGACTTCAGAAAGAGATGCAGCGAACGAGGTCGGCGCCAGGCTTGGCTTTCCGCTCGTCGATCTCGACCGATCCTCTACAATAACAGAATGAACCAGGACGCACGGCGCCGGTGTGCCATCGCGGTCCGGGACCGAAACAACGCGAGAGGACGTTGCCTTGTCACTTCACCGACGGATCGGCAGCCGCCAGCGCTTCCTGGACTACCTGCGAGCCTACCGGAAGCGGATCAAGAGCAAGACGCCGGAGCGGCAACGCGGATGGGGACCGGAGCGGGAGCCGGGCGTGGAACTCCTGGCTGATGCCGGCGAGCGTGCGCCGGGCGAACCATTGGCCGCAGGCAAGCACCGCTCGCTGCCGGTTCTTTACCGAGAGCTTTACCGGTCCTTGAGGGGACATCGGCGGACGATCGCACTGGCGCTTCTGGGCCTGTCGGTGGCGACGCTGCTGAAGCTTGTTCCTCCCGCGGCGACCAAGGTCGTGATCGATTACGTGCTGATGGCACGCCCGTTGCCCTCGGCCGTTGAAGAATGGAGCCCATTTCCGATTCCAGATTCGCCCAGGCTTCGTTTGCCGATCCTGGTGGCCGTGGTGACAGCGATCTCGATCCTGGGCGCCATGTTCGGGCTCTGGAGCCGCTGGCTGGCGACGCGAACCACCAAGCGCGTGCAGGTGGCCGTCCGGCGCAGGGTTTATGAGCACGCGATGCGGCTTCCCCTGCACCGGGTCTACCAGCTCAAGTCCGGGGGCGCCTCCAGTCTCTTACGCGAGGACGCGGGGGGCGTGGGCGAGCTGGTTTTCAGCATGCTTTTCAACCCCTGGCGCGCCGTGGTTCAGTTCGTCGGCGGCCTTGTGGTCCTGGCCTGGGTTGACTGGCTGCTGCTGCTGGGCGCACTTTGCCTGGTGCCCGGGGTCTATTACTCCGACCTGCTCTGGAACCGGCGAATCCGGCCGCTCTTTCGCGACGTACGCAAGCAACGCCAGGAGATCGACGGCGAGACCACCGAGGTCTTCGGTGGCATGCGGGTGGTCCGGGCCTTCGGCCGTCAAAAAAGCGAGTCGGCCCGGTTCATGGGCGAGAACCACTTGATGAGCCGGCTGGAGCTCCATGTCTGGTGGCTGTCACGGCTCATCGAGCTGCTCTGGGAGTTCGTGCTGCCGATGGCCACGGTGGTCCTCCTGCTCTACGGCGGGCTTCAGGTTCTCGAGGGCCGGCTCTCCCTGGGCGACCTGATGATGTTCCTGGTGTACCTGACCATGCTGCTGGAACCGATGGCGGTGCTGGCCACCAGCGTCACCCAGTTCCAGAACAACCTGTCCGGCTTCGACCGGGTACTCGACCTTTTGGAAGAGCCCCGCGAGATGGCCGATTGTCCTGGGCATCGGCCTGTCCGCAAGGCCTCGGTTGCCGGCCGGCTCACCATGGAGAAAGTCGGCTTCGCCTACCCGGGAACCAGTCGCCGGGTGCTCCGCGACATCGATCTGGACGTCGAGCCCGGCGAGACGATTGCCCTGGTGGGCCGCAGCGGCTCCGGCAAGACGACCCTGTGCAACCTGATCGCGCGGTTCTACGATCCCACCACGGGCGTGATCCGCCTTGATGGAACCAGCCTGCGCGATCTCGAGGTCGAGAGCTATCGCCGGCTGCTGGGCATCGTCGAGCAGGATGTCTTCCTCTTCGACGGCACGATCGCCGAGAACATCGCCTATGGCGATCGCTGGGCAACCGAGGCGCGGATCGCCCAGGCCGCCAACGCCGCCAACGCCGCCGAGTTCATCGAGCGTTTGCCCGACCGTTACGAGACCCTGATCGGCGAGCGAGGCGTGCGGCTCAGCGGTGGCCAGCGCCAGCGCCTGGCCATCGCCCGGGCCGTGCTCGCCGATCCGCGCATCTTCATCCTCGATGAGGCCACCAGTAATCTCGACACCGAGAGCGAGCGTCTGATCCAGCAGAGCCTGGCCAGACTGCTCCACGGCCGCACCTCGTTTGTCATCGCCCACCGTTTGAGCACGATTCGCCATGCCGACCGCATCCTCGTTCTCGATGGCGGAGCCATCGCCGAGATCGGCTCCCACCAAGAGCTGATGACCGCGGGCGGCCATTACCACGACATGGTCGAGCTGCAGCGGCTCGAGAGCGGAGAGGATCTCATGCTGCAGCCAGATGGCCGCGGCGGGAGGTTCACGACGAACGAATGACCTTGCCCCTCGGAGAGTTCGGCGATCGATCAGCCATCAGCCATAGCATGCTCATCGCCGCTGCGTCACGACTACCTTGACCCCGTGAGCGGGGCGAAGGGTCATGCTGGGAAGGGGTGTGACGACGGCGTCGGGGGCGAGCCGGAGGCGGAATCGCCGGGCGATCGTCGCCAGCAGCAAAGCCGACTCCATCAGGGCGAAGTTGTTGCCGATGCAGATCCTCGGCCCGCCGCCGAAGGGAAAGTAGGCGTAGCGGTGAATCTGCTCCTGAAGGCCAAGAGCCCAGCGCTCGGGGCGGAACGATTCCGGCTCGTCGAACCAGCGTGGGTCGCGGTGGATCGTCCACTGGGGCATGAAAATCGTGGTTCCCGCCGGAATCGTGTAACCACCCAGCTCGACCGGTTCGCTGTTCTCCCGACCCACCATCCAGACCGTGGGATAGATGCGCAAGGCTTCGGTGACGACCAACCCGGTATACTTGAGTCGGGGCAGGTCGGCGATCGTGGGAGGGCGATCACCGAGCACAGCGTCGAGCTCGGTGTGCAGCATGGCCTCGGATTCGGGGTGATTGGCCAGCAGGTACCAGACCCAGGCCAGGGTGTTGGCCGTCGTCTCATGTCCGGCCATGAAGAGCGTCATGGCTTCGTCGCGAAGCTGATCGTCGGTCATCCGGCGACCGCTCTCCTCGTCCTGAGCGTGCAAGAGCATCGACAGCAGATCGCCCCGATCCTCTCCGCTACGGCGTCGCTGGGCGATGATCGTGAGGATGATCTCATCCAGCCGCCGGGCCGCTCGCTCGACAATAAGATTCGATGGAGTGGGGACCCAGGCGGGAACGGGGATCAACCGGCCCATCCGCTGCATCGAGGTGTGCATGAGAGTTTCCATCGCCGCGCTCGCACCGGCCGTGTCGCTGCCAATCTCGGCGGCGAAGAGCGTCCTGGCCACGATCTCGAGGGTCAGCCGCATCATGTCGGCCTGGACGTCGCGCGCTTGCCCGTCTTTCCAGGACACCAGCATCCGCTCGGTGCATTGAACCATCACATCTGCATAAGCGGCGATGCGGTCGCGATGGAACGCCGGTTGAGCCAGCTTGCGCTGGGTGCGCCAGAAATCGCCCTCACTGGTCAAGAGGCCCTTGCCAAGGGTTCGCCTTGCACCGCGCAGCCGGTAATGCTTGATGAACCTGCGGTTCTGGGCAACCAGCACCTCCTCGACCAGGTCGGGATGGCTGAGGAAGAGAATCGATCTGGGCCCGAATCGCGCCCAGACCAGGTCGCCGTACTGGCGTTGCCAGCGCGTGAGTGCCCCCAGGCGGTCGCGGCTGAATTCCCGCAGGTTTCCAAAGAGCCAGTGCTGCCGGGGGCCGGGAGGACGCTCCACCTTCGTTCTCGTGCTTGTCTTCGTACTCATGCTGATATTCTTGAAACTCTCGCTCTTAAACGCCCTTGCGGCCGTTGCGGAATCGATAACCGTAATTCATCGGAGTATAACGGCCCTTTATCGGGCCCGCCAGGCAACACGGGCCAGGGCGCGGGCCTGCCGCTCTGGTACGCCCGGGAGGTCCTCGCCGCCCAGCAGGAGAGAGAGTCCACTGTGCGAAAGGCGAGCCGGCGTGGTCCCAACGACCAGATCGTGATGGGTGCCATCGGCGTCGGCAGGCAAGGCACCGGCGACATGAAATGGGCCAAGTGTAAGCCCGGAGTCAAGTTCGTCGCGGTCTGACCCCACCGGCTTCGACCCCACCGGCTTCGACCCCACCGGCTTCGAAAGTAGAGTCGAGGTGTGGCGCGGTGGTTTAGGTCGATGTTTGCGTTCCCTGTTGGCCCGCTCTTTCGGTTGCGGGTGTCACATCATCTCGACCATGCTCCGTTTCCACACCCCGCTCATCAAACCGGGCGGATTTCCCGCACCCGGCTTTCGGACAAGGCTTGTTAAATGGCGTTTCACACACGTTCGCACTATAGTGGACCCGGCCCCAGCGGTCACCCAGCAGGCCGAACAAGAGGCCGCCGGTCGCCCCAGCCGGCGATGAACAGCCCCGTGGCCCAGCCGGCGAAGGCCGGCAACTGGCCGGCTGCCGACGCGGGCAAGAGATCCCGTACGGCCGGAGTCCGCGCCAGGATGAACAACCGCTGATCCATGGCGTCGAACAGCCAGCCGAGCACTGCGACAATCAGCACCCACCAATGCGCACGGGAAAGCTCGCTCCACCAGGGGGTACTCACGGCCCCGAGTGGAGTCGTTTCTGATCGCGAAATGGCTGCGTTTCCTGGTTGCAAGGCGTTGCGGCTGGTCGAATCGAATCGAAACGAAACGAAACGAAAGGAAAGATCACGTTCAATCGGCAAGCCGTCGGTACTTGCCCGCATGGTACAGGAGCGGCTGGCCGCCTTGCAGCTCTCCGGAGACGATCTCGCCGACAAAGATCTCGTGGTCTCCACCGGGAAGGATCTCGACCACCTGGCAATCGACGTAGGCCAGGCAATCGGCCAGGATCGGGGCCCCGGTCACAATGCTCAGGATCGACAGACCCATAAAATCCTTCGGCCCGTGCGTCGCGAACCGCCGCGAGATATCCACCTGGTCGAGCCGGAGAATGTTCACGGCGAAGCAGCGATTGACCTTGAGATAGTCCAGCGAGTGCGACTTCTTATCCACGGCCACCAGCACCAGCGGCGGGTCAAGCGACAGTGAGGCGACCGCGTTGGCCGTCAGACCGTGCAAACCGGCCAGGCCGCCGGTTGTCACCACAGTGACACCGGTCGCGAACTGCCCCATGATCTGCCGCTGAATCGCTGGATCAAATGCCATGAAAAGACTCACCCTGTGAGGACTGGCCGAGGGCCGGTGCGAGCCCCCAAGCTCCACGCGGCGCGAGTCTGGCATTGTACACGATCGGCTTCATCGGCTGAACTCCGTTTGCCATAACCCCTATTCTGGTAATGGCGAAGGGACACATCAACACGGGCTTTCCCACACCCTTCCCACGTCCCAGACTGAAGACCCAGCCCTTGCCCTGATCGCGAGGATCTGTGGCCGGCTGGCCGATGAGATCAAGCAACGGCTGATCGAGATGGTCAGGGCGAAACTGCCCACAGGGGGAGAGGAGAGCGAATTTCTAGCGTCTTTATCGGAATAGCCCGGCTACAAAGGCTTCAGGGGATGAGCGGCGATTCGGATCGCCTATGGCTCATGAAGGAAGCGTTAGTACCTGGACAGGCGCGCGGCAGAGAAAAGGCAGACTTTGACCTCTCTTCTCGAAGCAAGGAATAGGGGACATCACTGATCTCGACCGTTTGAGAGGGGAAGCAGTCTCGGGGAGATGCACACTGACAACGAAGGACGGAAAAATGGACGTCTAATGATATCGACCGTTTGAGAGGAGATGGAGTCTCGGACATGCACGTTAACGCTTGATGGAAGCGGCTTAGTGGTTAAGGAAGCGCTATTTAGTGATGACCCCTTTTCCCTCCCCTGCACCTTGCGAGCCCCCGTCTTCTTCGTCGCCATGATCGCCCTCCGAGTGATGCGGACCAACCGCATCCATCCTAACCGGAGACTATCCGTACCAACTCGGTTTCGATCACCAAGGGTCCCAGCCGATGCCGGCGCTGGACCACGGCGATCGCAGCACCAGGCACTCAAGGCTCTTTGCGCTGGCGCCGCAACTTGTACTTCAAACCGGTGACGAAGAAGCAAGCCGCGGCGACCGTCCCGAAAATCAAAGGCGCGAAGCGGGGAAACCATGTCATGGGCAAGATCGCCAGGATCACCGCTGCCGCCTGGAAGTAGTAGAACCCAGAGAGGATGCCCGCCTTGACCATGAAGAGCATCCCGTTTGTGACGGCAATCATCGTGATCAGCGATAGCACCGGTAATCCGAGCAGCCATTCCACCAGGAATACGAGGTTGATCGCGACGATGCCCGAGCCCCAGACGTGCGCGAGCTGCCGCTCGACAAAGCTGATGGGGCCGCCCTTGCGGCGCAACGCCCAGAAGAGCGCGGCCCACGCTCCCAGACCCACGGTGAAGAGCAGCACGTAGGGCCACCGTGCCGTGACTCCGGCTAGATGCAAGACGTTCGTCGCTCCGAAGAAGAACAGTAAAGCAACGCTGTGGTAGATCCAGAGCTGGCCCCAGTTCTCGAGCACGCCGGCGTGGTGGGTCTCTCCCAGCAGCCGGCCTCCCAGGGCGCGAAGGCTGGTCGAGCGGGCGGAAACCGGCTCGTCACGCAGGAACGCCTCGAGATCGTCCGCCAGCGCCGCGGCGCTCGCATAGCGCAGACCGGGCTGCTTTTGCAGGCAGCGCAAGGTGATCATCTCCAGGTCCGAGCTCACCCGCGGATTCAAGACCCGCGGCGGCACGGGATCTTGCTCGCGCACCAGCATCAAGGTATCAACCGGGTTGGCAGCCTGAAACGGCGGCCGGCCGGTGAGCATGTGATAGAGAATCGCTCCCAGGCTGTAGACATCACATGCCGGTCCGAGTGGGCCCCTGTGACGCGAGGCCCAGGCCTGTTCGGGAGGCATGTAGCCCGGCGTGCCGACGGTGGCCCCCGACGGAGTCAGCGAGGCATCGGCATGAAGGTCAAGCCGCTTGGCCAGGCCGAAGTCGCTGACATAGGAGTGGCCCTCCCGGTCGATCAAGATGTTCGATGGCTTGAGGTCCCGGTGGAGGATCCCGCGGTCGTGAGCGGAATGGATCGCCCGGCTGACCGGAACCAGCAGCCGAGCTGCGTCGAGCCCCGGCATCGGGCCGTCGGCCAGCCTCCGCGCCAGGGTCGTCCCTTCGATGTATTGCATAGTGAAGAAGGGTTGCCCCTCATGCTCACCCACCCGGAACACCGGCACGATATGGGGATGAGCGAGATCCGCGGCGGCCAGCGCCTCGACGCGGAACCGCTCCACATCCTGGGCCCTTGACCCCGCGCCGCGAAGCAGCCGCTTCAGGGCCACGATTCGCCCGCGGCCGAGTTCCCGGGCACGGAAGACGACGCCCATTCCACCCTGGCCTAGCTCTTCGAA
>JBAUOX010001080.1:0-1580 GCA_049579985.1 Isosphaeraceae bacterium
CACGACCTGGAAGCCGCTCGAGAGGAGCTGGCGCGATTCGAGTTGATCGAGTCCCAGGGTCATCGTGGGCTGGAAGCGACGGGAAATTCTGCGTTTCATTGGATTGCTCTCCTGGTTGAACGAATCAGTGCTCTGCTGGGTAGGTGGAGCGACCTTATTCCGAGGCTACAAACCGCGGGAGTTTGAGTCGCACAATCTATGTTGAATGCTCGGTATGAACGGGGGCCGCTTGCATCGGCCTGGGAACGAGTTGGCCCGACTCGCGCGTCACCCCCCGAGGGGAGGCCCGCGCTCATCGCCGGGCGTTGACTGATTACCCTGATGGTGCCGCGACTCAGTTGCGAGGTTACAGACTTATAAATAACCTAGTAAGTTTATATTTTCATTGCAGCAACTGAGTACACCGGTGAGACGGGCTCAGATGGATCAGGGGCGGGAAATGCCCCTGAGGCGAGATCGGGCCGGATGGTTCTCAGCTCACCACGGATCCATCGCTCGCCACGATTGCCCCGCAGAGAGGACACTCACAGCACCCTTCCGACGCGATCTGCTCGAGTGCCTCATCGAAATACCTTCCGGCCGGGTCGTTCGTCGACTCCTCGTCCGAGGAGAAGGGAGACGCGTCCGGCGCCTCGGACGTCTCCTCCCCGTTCGTCTCGATTGCCGGGAACAGCCAGCGCGGGTTGAAGCGACGCGAGTGAGGATCGAAGCTCATGGTCGATGTTCCTGATGGGTTGTTGGACCGTGGTGTCGACTTCGATATCGAAGACCCTCGGTGTCGAGCGAGGTGAGGGGCCGGGCGGGCATCCCTGACCGCCCAGGAGAGAATGGCCCCAGATGATGATCTCGACTCCCCAGTACTTGATACACCGGGCCGTCCGTCCTGGATTGGTCTCTCCCCTCGTCGAGACCCCTTGCGGGACCCCCATGCGGTCTGCAAGGGGATCATGCGGATCGCCAGGCCGTTCGTGCCGTCGATTCCCGACATCCCCGACGACTTTGCCAAAGTCGCGGGGGGTCCATCGGATCCCAAAGCGAACCGGAGGCACGGGCCAGTCCTGGGCCGTGTCTCCGGCTGGTGCTCTCCGGTAATTTCGTCGACTCCTCGAGGACCGGGGGCGGGCCGCCGGATTATTGGGCCGGCCAGCGGACGACCGGCAGCCCGGTCGGGGCGGCTCCGGCATCGGCGCGATTCCCGACCGGCTCGAGCGTGACCTGGAGTTGATCCGGGGGAGTCGCCAATTCGGGGCCCTCGGCGATGATGAGGCTGCGCCCGTCGTTGTCGAGCTGCACCCGGCCGAGCAAGGTCCACCGCCCTCCGTGGGACGCCCAGGCCCGATATTCATATCCGCGCGGAGCGGGTGCGAGGTAGGACAGGGTCAAGACGGCCAGGTCGACGCCGGGACGGCCGCGATAGTTGCCGTGGGCCGCCGGGTTGATCCCGGACGCCGGACCCAGGCGTCGCGGCACGACCTCGCTGTTGGTGACCAAGCTCAGGGCGCGGCCCTGGCGTCGCAGGGCGGCCTGGTGGGCGTGCTCGCGGAGGCCGGCGAAGGTGAGGAGTCCGGCCAGGATCAGGC
>JBAUOX010001081.1:0-1920 GCA_049579985.1 Isosphaeraceae bacterium
GCCTGGTGCACCCGCCGGCTCAAGGCGTTGCAGCAGGAACGTCTCCGTCCACTCTCCGCACATGATTCCTCGGCCGCGGCGATTCGCCAGAAATGGTGGGCTGAGCGTGGAGGCGCACTCTATGTCAACAACGAGGAAGGCCTTGAGGCCGTCATCCACTACGTACGCGAGGCACAAGATCATGCAGATCAACCTCAACCCGACGAGCGAGAGAGGAGCCAGCCGTGATGCTGTCAATCGTCCACGGGAGACCATCGGCGACTCTCACTTGATTTCATCGGACCCTCGCTCGCGCTTCGGGTTGGTATGTGACCTTCTTTGTTGCCGGGGTAATATACGTCATCGAGCAGCCACCGACGTGGGGAGCCAGAGCCGCCGCCCGCATCAAGACGCTCCGGGACGCCGGTGACACGTTCGTCGTGAGCGAACTGGTCCGCATGGAGTGCCGAGTCCATCCGCTCTCCCAGAACGATCAGACGACGCTGGCCCAATATGAGGCGTTCTTCCAGTCGTCCGACATGCAGGTGAGCGCCATCAGCCGGGCCGTCTGCGACCGAGCCGCCGAGATCCGGGCCAACCACCGGCTTCGCTCTCTCGACTCGCTGCACCTGGCATCCGCCGGCGAAGAGGGATGCGGCCTTTTTCTGACCAACGACCAACGACTGAGCAGTTTCCCGGACATACCCATCGAGGTCTTGACCTGACTGGCAGGCCGGGGCAAGGGTGAAGAGTCATGGCACAGTTGACGCTGAAGCAGACGGTTCCCTCGCCCCTTCTCCTGCGGGACATGCTGGAGGAGATGGCGGTCAAGGAACTCCAGGGACCAGCCCAAGGCGACGAGGAAGAGGTCTCCGAACGCATCCGGGACCGCTACCTCGTGGGCATCCTCGCCCCCCGCCAGCGGGCTGAGGACATGCCCTTACCCCTGTTCGAGAAGCCCGCCGCCCCGCCGGCCGAGGACGACGACAACCTCGAAGGCGACTTCCCACCCGGCGAGGAACTCGGGATCGAGGGCGTCGGTCGGGGCAACCTGAGCGGCGACGACGGTCCCACGGAATTTTCGGCTCCCATGTCGAAGGCGGTTTACCCATCGTCGCTGGGGCTCTCCTTCTGCGTCCCCCTCGAAACCAGGTCCTTGAAGGTCACCACCCGCTGGGGACACTACGACAAGAACCCCAGCGAGTTCCTCACCAATCCCAAGACCGGAACGCCCAAGCGGGTCTGGAAGCGCCGACCCCGCGGGGGCGTCCCCCACGAGATTCTCCTCCAGGCGGGGGCGGTCGGACCCATCATCGCCGACGAGTCGTTCCCCGACGCCAAGGTCAAGGGGCTGATCCGCCGCCGCCCTGACCACTGGAGCGTCACCCTCTTCCTGGTCAACGACGGCATCGAGCCGCCGCCCCCGAACCGGGAGCGGACCTGGATGTTCCAGTGCGAGATGGCGGTCGAGGCTCCTGACGGCTCACCTATCTTCCAGAATCGGCTCAGCCGCATCGATCTACTCGGTACTGACCCTCTCTACAAACAAGAGAACGACATGCTGGCGATGCTCTATCGTCGCCACGTCGAGTTCGCCGTGGGGCACAACATCGCCGTCCACGCCGACGTGGACCCCGACGACCCGAACCGGGCGGTCAGGCTCTCGTCACGGGCGGTCCCCAGCTACGAGATCCCCAAGGCCACGCCCCCGACCATTGAGGACACCGATCAGAACCCCGCCTTCGCCAAGCTGGAGGGTGTCGTCCTCGACATGAAAACCCTCTCAGACCTCCCTCAGAACCAGTTGCGCCCCAAGCTGGAGCCCCTGGTCGCTGCCTACCGGGAATGGATCGAGCGGGAGAAAGCCAAGATCGACGACCCAGCCGAGGGCTTGGCTCACTATCAAGCCGTGGCGAAGAAATCGATCGAGCGGTGCGAGGC
>JBAUOX010001082.1:0-8124 GCA_049579985.1 Isosphaeraceae bacterium
AGAGCTTTGATACAAGGATCGTCCACCCACTGACAACCAAGCAATACCGCTTGCCGGCCGATCCGGGAAACAAGACCGACGACACCGACCTCTTCGCCATCCATCGCGCGACCACCAACGGCTTCGGTCTCATCGAGTTGCCCCTCGATGAGATTCATGGGCCACTCCGCTTACTGGCGCGATACAGGCGGAGCCTGGTACGGAAGAACGCCTCATTACGCAACAAATTACGCTCTTCCTGCGTTTCAGGGAGTTACAACCCGGAATTCGCCGCAACTCTTTTTAAGGAAAGCACTTATATGAGATAGTTAGAGAGGCCGAAATCCCGCCACAACTGTCTTCCACACAAGGGTTTAGGGTGATACTTGCCAACCAACCCCCCGAAACGCAGGATGAGCCAAAACATTTTCGGGCGCCTGTCGAGATGCGTGGAAACTGATGCTCCGCGAGACCACCCACGTCCTTCCGAGGCGAGCGACTTGCGGTCACTCCGGGAGGGCAAGTTCTACTCCGGGACCGCCTCGCACACAACGAAGGTTGTCTCGGGAGCGGGGGCCTCCAGGAGGAAACACATCACGAACGGCTCCGGGCATGAGGTATCGAATTCCAGCCGGACCTGGTAATCCCCCTGGTTGACCATCTGAACCTCCAGGACCTTGGCCCGGAGAGTCTGGAAGTTGCCGGGCCGAGCCGGTCGGATCCAGAGGTATTCGCCGACGACGGGAGCCGACGATGTCTGGACCCTGGCGCCGCCGAGGCTGAGGTCGTTAACCAGGCTGGCGGACGTCTCGAAGACACTCGGGCTTAACCATTGTCCCGTCCAAACCCGGCCTCCGTTGACCTTGAAACGGGGATGCTTTCGCCGTTCGGTGTGCATTGTCTCGGTTCCACGATGAGAGTTCTTCACGTTGACGCACGGGTCCGCGGTGCGGCACCGAGATCCAGCCTGGACCTGCCAACCCCGACCGCTCGAGTCCGACATGCCGAAGCCAGTGCCTCCCAGTTGAAATTTAGCTCACGACGATCCGGCCGGAGTTGGGCGTTAACAAAAACTATCGTGGCCAGCTCCACGAGGCTTGTCCCATCGCATGCCTGGCTAATTCCGTCGTTTCGGGTGCTATTTTGATTCTTGGCCGTCGTCGATGGTCTTGCCTCTCGGAGTTTCGGGGGTTATCTGCCGATGGCTTCGGCCAGGCGATCTTGGCCGGCATCCGCCGCGATGACTACGCGATGATCCTCTTCGAAGGCGCGATCCCCGCCGGCCGGCTTGCGCTCTTCGTCCAGGGCGCGTTCGACATCACCGAGCGATTCCTCGTCCCGAAGGGACTGAGGCTTTGATCGCTTCCATCCGCACGGAAACTCGCCGACGCTCGACAATCTGAGTAACAATCGCCTTTCCAAAGGAGACTGCGGAAAGCCAGGGGCCTTCGCAAGGCAACAGAGAAGAAGAGGATTTCTCCGCCACGGATGAAACACGGATGGAACACGGATAAGAAACAAGGACAGCTTCCACAACCAATAAATCTAGTTATCCTACGGGGATTTTGATATTCCTGTATATGCTTCCCCTGCGGGCCCGCCTATCACTTCTTTTGGATTCCGATCCGTGTTCCATCCGTGTTTCATCCGTGGCTCAAGGATCTCTTGCTTCGCTACTTTCAGGGACGCGTGTTCGATCGGTGGCGAAGGAACAAGCCCGAGCCAGCGTTCCGCATTTCCTCGCCAAGCCCAAGGTTCGGCCGCTCCCGACTGGGCTTCAAATCGGGAACTTATTGCCGGCCCGTTCCTTACGTTTCTGGTCGGCTATGATCAACTCGCGTACATATTTACTGACGCTACTGTATCCGCCTTCGCAGACGCGTTCCTGCACGAACTGCTTCATCGACTCGGGTAGGGCGATATTCATCGTATCCATAAGCAATCCCTCCTCTGAGTTTATCCTGGGTCGATTGGCAGTTAGTGTCAATCTATTGCCAAGATCGGTAAACCCTCCCGGGCCAACCTCCAAGTGCAGGGGGACAGGCTCTCTCACTGCCTCGGCCTGCTCTCGCCAATGGGGTTCGGGCCCCAGCCGGGTTTGTCCCGCAGCGCCCGGTAGAAGGCGTGTCCTGTCCTGGGAGGCGGACCTTCCACGTCTGTCCTTTCTTTCTCAGCTCAAATCCATCGCCAGGATTTTTATGTCGCTGTTGTCGGGTAGGGTGACGCTCAACACGGTCCTGGTCGGATCCAGCGCGAAGCGGTAACCGTAAAGGTACGTGCTCCGATAGTACTGGATTCCGCCCCGATCGTAGTAACGCATCGTTTTGACAACCGTTTCCCCGGGCTTTGATGAGTTCGTGAGCCACGTGCTGAATTGCTGCGTGACGGTGGTGGAAGTGCCGTTCGTATAGTGGATCGTGAAGGTCCCTGACTCGATGCTGCTGGTCGCGGTTCCCAGGAGGCGAAGCGTGCTGTACTTGCCGGGTTGAAGGGGTATCGTCTGCCCCGTCGCCTGAACCACGTTGTTTGCCCCGTTGCCCCCGAGGTTGAAGGAACTCGACCCCCACGAGACCGTTCCGCCTCCCAGGGCGTTGCTGGAGTAGCTGCCTCCCGCGCCGTCGAGGTTTCCCGGGGTGCTTCCCGTGTCGCTGGTCAGGCCGATAAGGTTGTAGTTGTTCCCAAGGCTCACTTGCGTGGGCTGGTTGACGAGGTCCATTGCGAGGATCTTGATGTTGCCATTGGTGGGAAATGTGACGCTGACGACCTGCTTCCTCGGGTTGAGCGCGAAGCTGTACCCGTAAACGAAAAGGCTTCGCGTATCCCGGCCGTTGCCACCGTCTTGATTGAAGTTACGATAACCCATCGACTCCACGACGCTTTCCCCCGGCTCGGAGGAGTTGACCGCCCAGTCGCTGAACGACTGGGTGAACGTCGAGGACGTTCCATCGGAGTAATGGACCGTGAAGGTGCCGCGCTTCGGACCAAAGACAGACGCGGCCAGGAGCTGGAGCGCCGTGTACGTGCCTCCGGGAAGCACAAGGGTCTGGTTATTCGCCGAGACCACGTTGTTCTGGCCGGCCGTTCCCAGGTTGAATGTCGTGCCCGCCCAGGCAACGGCGTATCCGCCGAGGGCATTGATGGAATAACTGTAACCCCCGCCGTCGAGATTCCCAAGGTTCGTATCGTCGTCGGAGGTCAGGCCGACCTGATTGAACAGGCTGCTCAAGCTGACCTGGGACTGTGGGCCCACCATGTCCATCGACAGGATGTTGATGTCCGTGTTGGTCGGCAACGTGACGCTCTGAAGCGTCTTCCCGGGCGTGATGGGCAGGCTGTACCCGTACGCATACATGGTCAGCGTTTGCAACCCGTTGTTCTGGCTGTAATTCCGATACGACATCGTCCTGACAACGTACTCCCCGGGGTATGAGGAGTCGTTGGCCCAGTCGCTGAATTCCTGGGTCACGACGGACGTTGAGCCATCGGTGTAGTGCATGGTGAATGTCCCGGTCTTCCCCCCCTGGACGGCCGTGCCGATCAAGAAAAGCGCTGTGTAGTCGCCGGATGGGAGCGGAATCGTCTGGCCGGCCGCTTGCACCACGTCGTTCTGGTCCGCCGGTCCGAGCACGAAAGGCACCCCCTGCCAGTTGATGATGCCGCCGCCCAGCGCATTGGCAGAATAGCTGTAACCCCCACCATCCAGGTTTCCGGGACCCGTGGCATTGTCCGACGATAGACCGACCTGGTTGTAGTACGGGGCAAGATTGACCGGGGCGGGGGTCGTGGAACCGGGAAGGCTGATCGTCTGGGCCGTCGTGAGGCCGTTGACGGTTCCCGCGACCACCGGGATGACCACGTTCCAACCCTGCGACGAGAAGGAAGCCGGGACGATCTCGGTGTTGTTGCTCGCGATCAGGGAGAGCTCATAGGGGTCCGCTGCCTCGCTCTGACCCTGACTGTTTACCGCGTCCATCCCGATCTGGACCGCCGTCACGTTGGAACCGGCTGGCGGGTTCGAATAGACGAATATGTTGTTCTCGAGCTGCCCGGTATAGTATTGCCGACCGACGTTCGAATGGAGACTCGAGGAATGGTCCACGCCTACCACTGACACATCGGCCGGCGTCGTGATGAGATCGACGAACGTGTTGCCGTCGATCTGCATGCCAAAGTCCGGTGTGTGTGTCCAACCCCAGGGCAAGCTGGTCTGACCTGTATTATTAGGATTAATGAAAGGCGAGTACGTACCGGAGACGTTTCCCTGCGCCCCGCTCTCCAAGTAGAAATAGTTCCCGGCGAGATAATTGTTGAGCACCTGGGTGCCGAACTGGGATCCGCCCAGGCTGAAGAGGTTGGAGCCGCTTCCCCGGATGTCGATGGTGTTTCCCTGGCCCGGGGTGGTGCTTCCCAGGGTTTCGTTGACGAACCCCTCGTCGATCGAGATCGCGTAGTTTGCTCCGGTGGGTAGTGGGAGGGGCGAATCCATGAGGAGCGTG
This sequence comes from Isosphaeraceae bacterium, assembly GCA_049579985.1. GTDB lineage: Bacteria > Planctomycetota > Planctomycetia > Isosphaerales > Isosphaeraceae > Aquisphaera. Next base: position 4,476 of record JBAUOX010001082.1, read on the forward strand.
TAGGAGGGGTCCGATTGCGACGTCGGCGACTGGATCACCTGGGCGATTTGAAACCACTGTCCGACGTCGGGGCCGTTGAGGATCGACACGACGTCGCCCATCGAGGGAGCAACTCCCTGGGCATAGGGAATTTTCAGCTCACGTCCGCCTCCGGAAAGGGTGTAGAGGCTTCCCTCGTAAGCGATGTCATACGATGCGAAGAGGATGAATTCGCCTTGGTTGGGTGTATCATATATCCCGACGTTCTGGTCCCAACCCCAGTCGCCGGCGCGGGTGGCCATCCCCGCGCTGTCGACGACCGTGTTATCCGAGACCACATCGTCGGAGCCCCAGCTCTCTCCGTTCCCCACGCTCAGCAGACGGACGGTCTTTCCATAGGGGGAGAGCTGGCTCACGGTATTGTCGGAGAAGTTGCGGCTGTGGCCCGTGAAGAACGAGAATGCGGCCTCGACAAAGGTGCCGGCAACGGCTCCGTTGTATGTGTTGCCGGTGATCTGCCATGGGCCGTAACTGAACATGAGTGTCCCACCGGTCAAGGTGTTGCCCGTCACAGAACCAGTGTACGCAGTCTCCATGTTGATGAGGGGTAACGCCGAGGTCGTCGCTGCCGTCACCTGAACGTTGCTGAACTGGGCGGTTGCATCGCCGGAGGAGCCTCCATCCAGGGAGGGGGAGCCGAGGGCGTGGCTCCAGCCGCCGACCCACATGTTCCAGTGCTGTGGCATGGGGGCAAGCGTTTTCCCATCCGCTTGAAACCAGGGCCAGACCATGCCAAAGACGCTGTCCGTTCCGTCGGGCTCGTGGAGCACCATCAATTGCATCCCGTAGGCAACCCCGGTTTGAAGGGGGTTGCCGAAGGAGTCGAAGTCCGATGCTCGGCCCGAGGTGGTCCCGTCCGTTAACTGGACGCCAAGGGACGAGCCATCCTTGAAAAATGCGAGCTCGTAGCCGTTCCCGGTCGAATCCGTGTCCAGACCGACTCCAACCGTGGAAGCCCCAAGATTGGTGTCGCTGAGGTTCATCGACGGGGTCACTTCCGCGGTGATCATCAGCGAGGAGGGCGCGGTTCCCGCCATCGGGAAGATCACCCGTTTGTTCGTGTTGCTGGATGTATCCGATTGCAGTAACACTCCGTTGTTCTGAGACCACGTACCCTGCAACGACTGCCACCGCGTTGAATCCACCGCGGAGAACAAGGACGGCGTGACGGCCCATACAAGGTTCCCTGTCGTACCATTGACCGGCTGGAAGTCGGCCGTGGCATAACCTCCGTTCCCGCTCGAGCCCCCCTCCAGCGCGGGAAGGCCCGGGCCTCGGCTCAGGCCGCTCCCTTGGATCTCCTCGATCGTCCATTGAGCCGGCTCGGCCGTTCCGCTCAGCCAGACCTTGCCGAAGAGGGCGTCCACACCACCCCCCTGCGGGACCACCACGAGTTTGAAAGTGTAATAGGTAGAGAGCTGCCAGCTCTGGCCATTACTATCCGTGTAGACAGGCGTTGACCAGGAGCGCTGGTCGTTGAGCAATTGGACCGCCAGGGTGGGCTGACCGTTGTTGTTCCACTCATGAAAGACCAGGTTATAACCGTTGCCGTTGCTATCGTTATCGAGGCTAACTCCGGCGCGGCCATCGCTGGCTATTGAGTCCAGCCGCACGTTCGCTTCAATCTCCTCGGTCCCGGGATAAGGAGTGGTGGAGTTGACTACGACCTTCTTGACCGTCGAATTCGAAACGCTGTAGGTCTGGCTGAGCGTCCCGCTGCCTTCGGTCCAGGTCCCGCCCAGGACCGTCCACTCTGACCCCAGGGTATTCGTGGTGAACGTGTCCGCGAGTACCTGGCTGGTGGGAACAGAGGCGCCCGGGTCGGTGGCCTGGTCGAAGAGGCTCTGCGTGGGCCCTTGAATATTCATCCCGGAGATCGTGACGTCGATGGGCGAGTTATAGGTATTGATAACACCAGTGGACGACCCGCCAGTCGTGGTCCAGAGAAAAGACCCCATGAACCGGATGGAGAAGCCTTGCAGGGTCACGTGGCTGGACCTGATCTCGATCGCGTCGCTCCAGACGTTCGGAGTGGTGCTCGACTGCGGCTGCGAGAAGACCAGGGTTGCACTTGCCCCGGGCGCGGGGCAGATCGTGACCGGCTGGTTCAGGATGAGCTGCTGATCCATGTAGTACGTGCCGGTACTCAGATAGATCGTTCCGTAATTGTTGGCATCGGCCTGGAGGAAATCCGAGTTGGGGGTCCCTGGCGTCTCCGTCTTGGAGGTTCCCTGGATGTTCGCAACCGTCAGCCCCGGATCACAGGACTCACCGAGAAACTGGGCGGCCTGCTGGCCATAGGATGGGCCGAAATCGAGCCGCAACGTCAGGGTCGCGCCGGCCTCGGTGGCGAGGGGAGCAAAGGCGATGTCCGCGGTCGCACCGGTCCGGGTGACGTACAAGGCCCCGCTCGGGGGGCTCGACGAGAGAAGGGTGCCGCATGTCCAGTAAGAAGGGGAACTGTTGTTGGCAAACTGGTCGGACAGGACGGCCCCCAGGATGGAATAGGCTGGATTCAGCCCCGAAACGGCAACGTGGACCTTTCCTCCGTTTTGAGCCGTGTCCTGTCCGCTCCAGCTTGCCGTGAAGCCATTCCAGGTAATCGAGGCGGGCGCGGACAGGGTGGTGGTTAATGTGGGATTGCTGGAGCCAACCTGTACAGTGAGGTTGTCGGTATACCGGTTGCCGCTCTGGTCATTGTAGTAGACATTGACCGACAGTTGCTGAGGTTGCTGACCTTGGACGGCGGTTTGCAGACTGGGCCCGGAGGTGCCGAACGGGTTGAAAAAAACGTTGTAGGTCTTGCCGGAGGTCCCGGGGGCGCCGCTCACGTCGATTACTTCCGCGTTGGAATACCCGTCCAGGTCCGGCGCCGATTCCCAGCGGGGATTGGAATTCGGGGACCCATACAAGCTGATCTGGACGGAGTCGATGGTCAGGTTGGCGTTGACGGCTGTCAACTGGATTTCGTCGTCCACGAACCCGTCAGGCCCAACCGCGGCACTGGGGCCCGTGAGATCCATGTTGGCGGTCTGGCCGAGCCAGGTGGGCTGGAAGTTGGGGGGTGTTGTGAGAAGCTGGCGTGATTCGAGGCGGAGTGCGCCTGGAACAAATCGGCGCTTTCTGGAATGCTTCACGGTGCCAGCCCCAGGTTCTGCGCGAGTCCCTGCAAGCCGGGCCGGCCTCCGCCGACGCCATCGGAGAAAAGTCTAAGGCCTCTCTCAGGGTATTATGCAACACGCGGCGCCGAACGAGCTTCAAAATGTCAGCCTGGCTCGCCGCTCCCCCTCCCCTCCCGCCGCCTCCCGCCGAATGAGAATCGGGTCCGTTCGCCTGCTCGATTCCGCCTTGGTTCGCCCTAAGTTGCAATCTGCCAACGACTAACACCCGAGCATTTGGCTTCGTTTCGGCGCTTTTCCATCACTGCAGGATAGTGACCAGTGGCCAGTGAAACCGAAAGGGCGGGACATAAGGCCCTAGCCCCAATACCGTTGAATTAGCAATAACACCCTTGGCCGAAGGAAGTTCGGGCTCCCTCTCCCCTTGCGGGAGAGGGTTGGGGTGAGGGGGCTGGGCACGACCAAGCGCCTTGTCCGAAGGGTCGAGTTGA
>JBAUOX010001083.1:0-8073 GCA_049579985.1 Isosphaeraceae bacterium
GGCTGGCCGTCGGGCAGCTTCCCGAGGCCTATCGCGAAGCCGTTGTTTTGCATTACGTTGAGGGCATGGATTACTCACAGATCAGCCAGATCACCGGAGTATCCGCAGGCGCCCTGCGGGTCAGGGCACTGCGCGGCCGCAACCTGTTGCGGGGTCAACTCGGCCCGGTGGTCGACACATGGTTGAATGCAATGCCGGAAATCGAGGGTGGGCTGTAACATTTTTGCGGGTTCGGTGAATTGATTGCAAATGAAGCGCGACCGGCTTGAGACGATTCATTGGCCTCGCAAAAAAGATTGCTCCGGTGTACATCTCGGGAAGGATTCCGCCGGATGTCTCTGGGAGATCCCGCATGCTCGTTCGCCAGGTGCTTTTTGCCGGCCTTGCCGGTGCTTCCCTCTTTGCACCGTTCGGCCGCTGTGACGAGTTCGATTTCTTCGAGAACGAGGTTCGTCCCGTTCTCGCTCAGCATTGCTACAAGTGTCATGGAGCCAAGCAGCAAAAGGGGGGAATTCGGCTCGATGGGCCCAAGCATCTGGAAAACGCGGGCGACGGTTCTGGCCCGCTCGTGGTTCCGGGCGACCTGGAGCAGAGTCGCCTGATCCAGGCGGTGCTTTATACCGATGAACCGAAGATGCCTCCGGCCGGTAAGCTTCCGGATCACGCGATTGATGCCCTCGAGCAATGGGTGAACAAAGGTGCGCCGTGGCCGGCGGAGAAGGCACTGGGGAGAACGAGCGCGGACCACTGGGCCTTCCGGCCCGTCCGTGCCCCGTCCGTGCCCACGGTGAACGCAAGCGATTGGCCCGTGACAGAGATCGACCGTTTCATTCTCGCGAGGCTGGAAGCCAGGAAACTGAGTCCATCGCCGACCGCCGACCGGCGAACCTTGATTCGCAGAATCACCTTTGACCTGACCGGGCTGCCTCCCACCGAACACGATGTCGAGGCCTTCGAGCGAAACCAGGCGCCAGGCGCCTACGCCATTCTGGTCGACCGCCTGCTCGCGTCCAACCAGTTTGGCGAGCGCTGGGCCAGGCACTGGCTGGACGTGGCCCGCTATGCCGACTCGAAAGGCCCCAGCGCGAAGGCGGAAATCGCCTACCCCTCGGCTTACTCTTTCAGAGATTGGGCTGTGCGTGCATTCAACGTCGATCTTCCTTACGATCAGTTCCTCGTCAAGCAGATCGCGGCCGATCATCAGGTTAGAGTCCAGAACCACCCCGACCTGGCCGCGCTCGGCTTCCTGACCCTGGGCCGGAAGTTCGAGGGCAGCGAACCCGACATCATCGACGACCGTCTCGATGTGATCTTTCGGGGCGTTCAGGGCCTTTCGATCGGTTGCGCGCGCTGTCACGATCATAAATACGACCCGATTTCCATCCGCGATTACTATGCGCTCTACGGGGTTTTCGCCGGGGCTCGAGAAAAGGACGAGGTGATCGTCACGGGGCCCGAACAGCGGCTCAAGGCGCTGGCCTATGCCGCCGAGCTTCGTGCCCGCTCACGCGATTACGAGCGATTCCTGGAGGCCGAGCGCAAGCGGGTCTTCGGCGACCACCGCCGCAAGGCTGAACAGTATCTCATGGCCGCGCAACTGGGCGGCGGAGAGCCCGGGGCGGACGTAACGGGCAAGCGACCTGACGGCCTTCACCAGGCCATTGTCAATCTGTACAAGACGCTTCTCGAACGCACCCGGACCGGCCACCATCGCGTGATGTCGCCATGGCGGGCCTTCGCGGCCCTCAAGCCTGACGAATTCGCCGCGAAAGCGAAGCCGCTGGCCGCCAGGTTTGCCGCCAATGACGACGAGGAGAAGCCGCTCAACCCCATGGTGGCCCAGCTTTTCTCGGGCAAGCCTCCCGCCGGCCTGGCGGAAGTGGCCAGGCGCTTTGGGAAGTTGTTCGCGACGATCGCCCGGAAGTGGGAGAAGCTGATCGCGGAAGCCGATCGCGCGGATCGAGAACGCCCCACCGAGCTGGACAACGAGGCCGAAGACGAGATCCGCCAGCTCATCTGCGGCCCTGGCGCGCCGCTCGACGATCGCGCGGCGGGCGATGTCAAAGACCTGCTTGACAGCGAGCGCCGGGCCAAGCATGACGAGCTCCAGAAGGCGGTCCAGAACTGGACCAACGATCCCTCCGCACCACCAATGGCCAGGGTCCTCGACGATCCCGACCAGCCCGCCCCGGCGCGTGTTTTCCGTCGCGGCAAGCCCGAAGAGCCGGGCGAGGAGGTGCCCCGGCGGTTCCTGCCGCTGCTGGGAGGGTCTGACGCCCCGTTTGTCGATGGCAGCGGTCGTTACGAGCTGGCCAGGGCCATCGCCCGCAAGGACAATCCGCTCACGGCTCGAGTCTGGGTCAACCGGGTGTGGGGGCACCTGCTGGGCCGCGGCCTGGTCGCCACGCCCAGCGACTTCGGCACGCGATCCTCGGCGCCTTCGCATCCCGAGCTGCTGGACTGGCTGGCCTCCTCGCTGGTGGCGGACGGCTGGTCGACCAAGCGGCTGATTCGCAAGATCGTCCTTTCCCGAACCTATCAGCAAGCGAGCACCGACCGTCCCGAGCCGCGCGCGAGCGACCCGGCGAACGAGCTGCTCTGGCGGATGAACCGGAAGCGGTTGGAGCTCGAGCCGCTGCGCGATGCGATGCTGGCGGCCTCGGGATTGCTCGACCTGACTGCCGGCGGTCGACCGGTCGACATTGGCGACGAGCCGAGCTGCCGCCGCCGCACGTTGTATTTGGCCGTGAAGCGCGAGAGCTTGCCGTCGTTCTTCCAGGCATTCGACTTCGCCAACCCGGACCTGCACGTTCCCGCCAGGCACGAGACCACCGTGCCCCAACAGGCGCTCTTCCTGCTCAATGGTCCGTTCGTCGCCGAGCAAGCCAGGGCCCTTGCGAGGCGTGTTGAGCAGGGCTTGCCGGCCGACGACGAAACCTGGGTGCGCCAGGCTTACCGAGCAGCCCTGGGGCGCGATCCGAGCACCGAAGACCGCAACCAGGCCGTCGCTTTCCTCGCGGCAGCATCGACTCTGGAGGCCATCGGTCCGGGTCCGACGACCGACTGGCGTTATGGAATCGGCGACTGGGACGAGGCCGGCAAGTCGCTGGTGAGCTTCACGCCCCTTTGCCACTTTGAAAACGAGCAATGGCAAGCCGGCTCGGAGTTCCCCGATCCGGTCCACGGCTATCTCGCGCTGCGAGCCGAGGGGGGCCATCCGGGCCCGAACCGGCAGCAAGCGGCTGTGCGCCGGTGGGTCGCCCCCAGCGACGGAATGCTTGCCATTGAAGGTCTGGCCAGGCATCAACTGCCGGCGGAAGCATCAGACCCCAAGGCCGACGGCGTTCGGTGTCTGATCGTCTCGGCCCGGAATGGAATCCTCTTCGAGGCCGGCGTCCGCAACCGTGAAGTCAGGACGGCCGTCGCGCAGGTCGGCGTGACAAAGGGTGAGTTCATCGACTTCATCACCGACCCGCAGGCCGGCGACGCGTTCGACTCGTTGGGCTGGAAGGTCACCCTTTCGCTCGTTCCCGCCGGGCGGCCGCGGGAGGAATCTTGCTTCGACTCGGCCGCCGATTTTCGAGGGCCCGATCCCACCAGCCCTCCCCTCTCGCCACGCGAAAAACTGGCTCAGGTGCTGCTCCTTTGCAACGAGTTCACCTTCGTCGATTGAGGCCCCAGCCTCCCGGACTGATCGGTGATCAGTGCCCCGACGCCATTCTCAAGTACCCGAGGGAGCCCGCATGAGGCGCAAGCGTTATCCTTCCATCGCCACTGGCCAGTTCAATCGCCGCGACTGGCTGGCGAGCGCCGGCGCCGGATTCGGCGGCCTGGCCCTGGCGGCCATCCTGGCCGACGGTGGAAAGGCCGGCGACGGCCCCACGCCAAAGACGAGCGATCCGCGGTCGACCCATTTCGCCCCCAAGGTCAAACACGTCATCCACGTGTTCCTGGAAGGCGGCCCGAGCCATGTCGACCTCTTTGACCCCAAGCCCGAACTGTCGCGTAATGATGGCAAGCCGATTCCCGTGCCCGGCGAGAACCGCAAGGCCCCGGCCTTCGGCTCCCCCTTCCGCTTTGCCGGGCGCGGGCAATCGGGCCTCGAGATCAGCGATGCCCTACCCTTGCTTGGCGACCTGGCCGACGACCTCTGCGTGATTCGCTCGATGCACAGCGACGAGGCCGCTCACGAGACCGCGATGCTGCTCATGAATTGCGGTAACGCGCGGCTCGCCCGGCCGAGCGTTGGATCATGGATCACTTATGGATTGGGCCGCGAAGATCAGAACCTGCCGGAATTCGTGGTCCTTTACGACAGCAAGCCGCCGGTCAAGGGCGTGGAAAACTGGCAAGCGGCCTTCCTCCCCGCGACTTGCCAGGCCACGGCCGTCGATACTCAGCACCGCGACGTCTCACGCCTGCTCGAGAATATCCATAGCCCGTTCGCGGCGGCAGCAGAGCAGCGGCTCCAGCTCGACCTCCTGAACGACCTCAACCGGCGTCATGCCGCCCAGCGGACCGACGACCCGCGACTCGAGGCCCGGATCAAGTCGTTTGAACTGGCTTACCGCATGCAAACCGAGGCGACCGACGCCTTCGACGTCGCTCGCGAGCCGGTTCGCGTTCGTGAGCTGTATGGAGACACGCCCGTGGGGCGGCAATGCCTGATGGCTCGACGCCTGATCGAACGCGGGGTGAGGTTCGTCCAGGTTTACAACCCGGGCTGGGACCACCACGACACCCTGGCGGACAATCTGCGCGAACAGGCCAAAGGGCTCGACCACGCGCTCGCCGGACTACTGACCGACCTGAAGCGACGAGACCTCCTCGCCGAAACCCTGGTAGTTATCGGCGGCGAATTCGGGCGTACTCCCGTTGCCGACGGGATCTTCATTTCCAAGAAGCTCGGCAGAGGTCATAACAACCGCGGATTCACGACCATCCTGGCCGGCGGCGGTGTCAAGGGGGGGTACGCCCACGGCAAGACCGATGAATTCGGCTTTCAAGCGGTTGAAGGCAAAGTTCATGTCCATGACCTGCACGCCACGATGCTCCAGCTCCTCGGGCTCGATCACGAGCGCTTGACGTATCGGTACGCCGGCCGCGACTTCCGCCTGACCGACGTGCATGGGAACATCGTCAAGGAAATCCTGGCCTGAGACTGCTCGACCAGTCATGGCGATTCGGACGCGGCCGGCGGCAAGGCCGAGCGGGGGTTTCCCACGGTCGGGGCGGCCGCCAGCGCGGCGCTCACGGCGAAGGGGTGCGGATGCGACGGAGGCCCCCCCATGGGCATCGGCATGGGCGGCTGGGGATGCGGCGCAGCCGGCGAGGCGCCAGGCTCCTGGGTGCGAACTCCGGGGACGAACTGCTCGAGGAGCGGCTCGGCCCCCATTGCCACCTCGAGCGACAGCCGGGCGATCCGGTTGCGGAACATCGAGTAGAAGAAGATCGCCGGGATCGAAATGGCGATCCCCTCGAGGGTCGAGAACAGCGCCGTCGAGATCCCGGCCGCGAGCTGGCTGGCCTGCGGCGACGAGCCCTCCAGCGCGATGACGCGAAAGGCCATGATCATGCCGTAGACGGTTCCCACCAGGCCAATCATCGGTCCCAGCGTCCCCACGGTGGCAAGGTAGGTCGTGCGATGCTCCATCTCCATGGTGGCGTCTTCATTGGCCAGCTCCATCGCGCGCTGCGCCATGGGCAAACCGACAGGGAGCTTGCGCACGCCCGCCGTCAAGATCTGCGCCAGCAGCGAGTTGTCGGCGATCAGCCGGTGGTAGGCCTCGCTGTACTTCTTCTGCTCGAGCAGTTCGTGGAGCTCGCGGACCAGGGGGCCAGGCATGGCGATCGAGGTCCGATAGCGGAGGGCCATCCAGACGACCAGTGCGAACAGGTAGAAGGACATCGCGGCGATCACCAGACCGATCGGGCCGGAAGCGCGAGCCATCCACGCCAGGAACGATTCGTTACCACTGACCCGCGGCACTCCGGGCTTGCCATCCAAGGCCGTGCCGCCAACCTCTTGCCCTTCGCCTTCGTCCTCGACGGCCGCCCCGGCGCGGCCCCCGCGAGTGCCGAGATCCGACGGCTCTTGCGCCCGGGCGCTGGTCTGCGCCACGGCCAGGACATCCGGGCCAGCCACCATGGCGCACCAGACCAGAACCAGAACCGAGGGCAACCAGACCGCCATGACCGTAGCCCGAATGCAATCACGCGAAACCCTCACCAGCCGACCTCCCCGGCCCCGGCCGCTTACTTCATGCCTCGACACAAGTCCCGACCGGCTCTGACCCTGCCACCAGCACCTCATGTCACCTTATCGAATTCGGCAAGACCGAACAACGCGAACCGCGGCCGATCATGCCCGAAGCACGACCAGCCCCGACCGCCATGACGGATTGCCCAGGAGATGCGGCCGGCAGGGGCCGAACGTACTGCGCAATCTGTTCCGGTTGCGGGAACATCGCATCCTTTGGTGATTTCAACACGAATTATTTTTGGTCAAACTATTTCACCTTTACGGGCACCCTTGCCGAGTTATCATCCTGTCACTTCGGAGCTTTCCACGTCGGGCGTCATATATCACGAAAGCACGCATGCTTGGCATGGTGAGGGGCGTTGCCATGGCTCGAATCACGTTGCGCGAGGATCGGTTTGCCACCGAGGCAAGCCGGCAGGAGTATCGAGGCCTCGAGGCTGGAGACATCCTCTACTTTCCAACGTCACCGCCACTCGTCACCGACGAGGAGCGGACCTTCCTGGTGACCCAGAGACAAATTGACGGCTCACTCTACAAGAACATCAGCTACCGGCCGACCGAAGATCGGCTCAGGGGCGTCGATCAGAAGGACGCGGCCCAGTTGAAGCGGGTCCACGAGATCATGCGTGCCTTCTCGAGCCGGTCGATTGCATTCGCGGCATCGTTCCTCAAGCATTATGCGTCAGCCTGGAAGATCGACTACGCAAGTTTCCGGCCGATCGAGGAGCAAGGTCGCAAGGCTTCCTTGCATTCACGCAATGATCTGCTTCATTTCGACTCGTTCCCGACCCGGCCCTCGCACGGCGATCGTCTCTTGCGAATCTTCGTGAACATCCATCCCGAGCGGTCCCGGATCTGGCTCACGTCGGACCATTTCGAGGCTTTGGCGGGGCGGTTCGCGGGTAAGGTCGGCTTGACCAGAACCCCCAGCCTGCTCAACACCTGGAAACGAGCGGTCGTGAAGGTCGGCGCGCGGATGGGACTGCCGGTGATCGACCGCCCTCCGTATGACGCCTTCATGCTGAGGATTCATCACACCATGAAGGAAGACGCCGCATTCCAGGAGAGCTGCCGCAAGGATCGCTGGGAGTTTCCCGCCGGCTCGGCCTGGATCGTCTTCACCGACGGCACCAGCCACGCCTGCCTGAGCGGCCAGTACATGCTGGAACAGACCTTCATCGTCCGCCGCTCTGGCCTGACCTGCCCCGACCTCGCCCCGATCTCGATCCTCGAGCGGATCGCTGGCTACCCGCTAGCGCGGAAGAGCGCGTGATTTCCAAGATCGCTGACAAATTGACAACATGGGAGGGCGAGGGTCGCATGCTGCAAGGTCGAGCTTGCCTTTGGTTTCCATTCGTCCTGGAATCGCTGCGCGGATCGGCGGCGAAATCCCCGTCCCCCCTTACGAAGGCTGAGCATTACCCACATCTTTTCCGGAGCTTTACCTCATTGATGCGTCCCGCGCCGTGCTGTACCAGGCGGCCGGGGAGCAGTCGGTGCCGCGGCTGATCCACGTGATGGACCGCGAGGGGGACGCCTACGAGGTGATGATGACGGTCGCGGACGCTGGCGACAGCGCGATCATCCGCCGCTGTGCCCAGAACCGCAAGATCGACGACCCGCTGGCCAAGGCGCACGAGGGGGTGCGGAGCCAGCCGGTCCTGTGCCGGGCCGCGGTTGTGGAGAGTCGAAAGGCTGGCGTCCCTGAGCGGCGTGCGGCGGTGGAAGTGCGGTCGATGCGAGTGACGTTGGTGCCGGACCTCCAGAAATATCCGCACGCCTGGCCGATGACCTGGAACCTGGTGGAGGTG
>JBAUOX010001084.1:0-1797 GCA_049579985.1 Isosphaeraceae bacterium
GTTGGGGCCCGCCCGGCGCACCCGCCGACCCCGCAACCTCGAACTCCCGCAAGGCCGCCACGTCGATCTCCACCGGGCCGTCGCGGTCGAGAAACGGGACCGCGTAATATCCCGGCGGCAGCACGCCCCCATTGAGCAGTCGAGCCATCGCCGCGGCCCAGGCCCCGTGGAACCCGCGCCACGGGTGGGTCCGGCTCAGCGGCGGATGGAAGTGGTCCAGCAGTGGCATGGCCAAACTCCGCGGAAGAGCCACCTATCATCGTACCGAACGGGGCCCGAGTGAGCCAAGGGGTCAAACGGGGGAGAGACGTTGAGATGCCCCCGTTCCGTTCTTCGAACCGGAAAGCACCGGGCTTAATACCAAATCCTCCCCTGACTTGCCAGGACGTCCAATTGCCTGTAATCATTTCTTGGTTGTAGTGTCTTTGGCTATGGGCCGGCGCTCCCCGTTACGAGACCGTCACAGCGCCACGACCTGCACGGAGACTTCCATCCGATCCCAGGCGTCCGATGGCCCCTCCCAGGAACCGGAGAGCGGGGAAGCCCTGTCTTGCTCACGGGCGACCGCGACGGAGACATGCTCTGAGCCGGCGAGTTTGTTGTTCGTGGGATCGAAGCCTCGCCAGCCCGCGCCCGGAATATAGACCTCTGTCCAGGCGTGGGTTGCACCGTGCTGGCCCTCGCCCATCTGGATGTAGCCAGTGACAAATCTCGACGCAAAACCCCAATGCCTGGCAGCCTCCATCATGAACACGGCATAGTCGCGGCACGATCCACTGCCCAGTGCGAGCGTCTGGCAGGGGAGCTGTACACCCGGGTCATAGCGGGCGTTGTATCGGAAAGCTTCGTAGATGCGCGTATTCAACTTGTTCAGGAGGTCGGAGGTGTTGATGAGCTGGCCGGGGCTATAGAGGTTCAGGAGCCATTGTTGCACCGCCGGGCCGTCGTGCGGATAACTTGGGACACGGTATGGGATGATTTCCACCTGCTCGTTCGCGGCATACTGGAAAGGGTAGGACTGAGCGAGCGGGTCGATGACGCAATCGATAGGAGTATCATCGTAAAGGTCGACGTTCACCTCACTGAAGAGACTCAGTTTTCGCGCCGGCTCGGCGAACGTGATGATCGCGATGGAATTCCCGTAGATGTCGCGAACCCAGCGCACGTCGGCTTTGGGCTCGATCTTGAGACGTGTACTCTCGATATGGAGATCGTGCCCCTCGCGCGGTCTCAGCAGTGCGCGGTGGGAACCGAATGTGACCGGCACGTGGTAGTGATACTCGGTGGAATGGATAATGCGAATGCGTTTCATGGATGAATCGTCCAATCCAATCGATCAGGGTGCGAGGGACAAGTTCACCAACCGAGGATGTGCTCCGTCCGATTCAACGATTCCAGGCGAATTCATAGAGCAGGGTGCGAGGCGAAGAGATTCAGCCCCAACTGTTCAGAGAGGAACCTGGCTGCGAGTTGGCCTCTGACGCTGTTTCCGGACTGGTCCAGCGGCGGTGCGAACGTACCAAGCCCGCACTTCCTCGGGACGACGGCGACCATCCCACCACTGACCCCGCTCTTGCCGGGCAACCCGGTCTCATAGAGCCAGTCTCCGGAATTCTCGTAGAGGCCGGCGGTCACCATGACGGCCAGGACGTGCTGGCAGTGGATGGCATCAATAATACGCTCCATGGTTAGCGGATTCACTCCTCCGTTGGCCAGTGTGGCAGCCATCGCCGCCAGGTCCTTGACGGTCACGTTCAGCGAGCACTGTTTCGTGTAAACGTCGGTTGCCTGGATCGG
>JBAUOX010001085.1:0-3701 GCA_049579985.1 Isosphaeraceae bacterium
GCGCCGACGAGGTCGCCCTCAATCAGCGTCGAATATGACTACGTGGATAAACAGTCAATTCCCACGGCCGGACTTTCACCGGCAAGTCCAACGGCATTATGGGCTGCAAGACACCGGATTTCCCCCCCGCAGGCTGTCTCCCTGGGCCTTCGAACCGGGCAAGACGACGTCCTGGGCCGGGAGCCATGGAGACGACGAAATGGGGAGGAGCAACGCGAAGATGACGAACATGGTGCTGCCCATCGTTCGACTCCACGGCCGGGATGGATGAGACTTGAAACTCAGGATACTATCACGGAGATGGAGGAAAGGTGAATTACTCATGATTCGCGCCGTCGTGCAGAATGGACTTATTCGCCCGCTGGATCCATTGCCGGCCGCCTGGGTCGAGGGACACCCGGTCATCGTGGAGGATACGGACGCCGCTTCCGACGAAGACCTGGACGCGTGGTATCTCGAGCTCCAGGCATTGGGTCCCGCCGTCTATGATCCAGGCGAATGGGAGCGGGTCCAGACGATCCAGATCGAGGCCGACGAGCAGGCGAAGGCCTTGGTCCGCCGCGAGATGGGATCGAGTTGATGGCTCGCTATCTCCTCGACACCAACCACCTGAGCGCCGCGCTCGACGACATGTCATCCCTTCGAGAGCGGCTCTACCAGTCGATCCAGGCGGGGCACCGATTTGGCACTTGCGTGCCGGACCTCTGCGAGCTCGAGACGGGGATCCATCAGACACGCCGCCGCGACCATAACAGACGCATTCTCGCGGTACTCCTTCGACGGATCCGCATCTGGCCGCTGAATCCATCGATCGCTCCGCTCTATGCCGAGATCTACCATGATCTACGGGCCCGGGGCCGGGTCCTGTCTCAGGTCGACATGGTGCTGGTCGCGCTGGCCCGCTCGATGAACGCGACACTTCTCACCTCCGACCGCGATTTCGAAGCCCTCCCCGAGCCTCGCGTTGAGAACTGGCTGAGCTGAGCGCCGGGCTGCCGGCCTGGCGCCTCGCGAGGCTCCCCGACAAGAATCATCGACCCTACTCCGGCCGATCGAGAATCGCGAGCATTCGTTCGAGCGATTCCTTGGGGCTCGGGCCGTTTCGGCGGTGTGGTGAAGTCGAGCCCCAGACCTCCTGATCTGCGGGATTTTGATGTGGGGCCAAGTTGGGCGTTTCGGCCTCACCGGCGATCGAGTAGACGAGTCGCAGATTCGTGCCGGGATAGGGGAACTCGGCCGCGTTGAGATGTTCCAACAAATGAGCGATTGCGCGGTTGGACCACGGGTTCGACATCGGATGGACGTGCACGCGCAAGACCCCCTGTTCCATATCGGGCACCAAGTCGGCCTCAGAGCGAAACAGATCGCGCAGGAGGGTGCGGGCGTCGTCTGTCCGGACCAGTTTCTCACGCACGATTGTAGCCAACGCCGTCTCAGCGCGGTAGGCAATCATCTTGACGGTGTCCACCAGTTGCTTGCGGCTGGGGGCCAGGCGCTGGAACTTTTCGGTTTCCGGCATCTCGTCCCACGCGAGGTGGCCGGGCGTTTCCTTCGACTTCTTGTCGATGTCCGCCAATTCTTTTTCGAACTGTTCGATCTCTTCCACCAATTCGGCTTTGCGTTTCTCCCATTTGACCTGCGCGGTCTCGTCGGGTTCTGGATGCAATGTCAGGGCGGCGAAGCGGGCTTGCCGATGGGTCAGCTTGGACTTGACCGAGCGCTTCCGACGGTCCAGTTCCCGCCACTTGGGATTAACCACCGGCCGCTTGGTCTCAGGAATCTCCTCCGAGCCATACTCGTTAAGTAGATCAATTGCAAAGTGTTGCATCATATAGCGGAAGAAGTTTTCCTGGGACCATCGACTGAACAGTCGGACAGAATCCTCCCGCGCCGATTCGCCGAATGCCGAGCTGATCAGGCTCACCTGATGCCCACTGGTGGTCAGCTTGCGGGTCTCCCGCACCCAGAGCCCGCTCTTGCGGTCGCCGATCCACGTCCCTCGCTCGGCCAGTTGCAGCTTGACCCGCTCACCGTTGGGCAGTGTCGTTTCGACCTCGGCGAACTCGTCGGCCGGCCAGTCGTCCTTGGGATACTTGTGGTACGTGATGCAGGCGATGCGGTGGGTCTGCCACATGTCCTTGAAGAACTCCGGGCTGTACCCTTCGCGGTCGAACAGGATCACGAAACGCGCACGATAGCGGTCGGCCTTGAGTTCGGCCTCAGTCGGCTGGCCGGGGACATCCTTGAGCAGACGCGGCACAATGTCGCTCTTCAACACCTCCAGCAGTCCGTGGTCGATCGTTCGTTCGACCGCGAAGAACGGCTGGCCCAGAGCGTCGTTGACCCAGTAGTCGGTGGTTCCCCGCAGGCACAATCGCTGTCGGGAGACATAGCGTTTGGGCAGAGCGGTCTGGCTGCCATGGTAGAGGCGAACGTGCCCGTCCACATACAGGGCGCCGGCCAGTTCCGGCTCGGCCTTCAACCAGTCTCGGGACAGCAGCCCGGCCCATTTTTGCGGGCCGTCGTCGATGCTCAGGGCGGCCAGCTTGTGCCGCAGACAACGGACCTCGGGAACGCGGTCCAGCCCCAACAGCTTGCCTAACTCGCCCGGGTGCTCGTACTGCAACTGCTCGACGGTCTTGATACGGCACAGCGCCATATGGGCCAACAAGACGATCACGTGCAGCGTGCTGTAGTAGCCGCGCAACCGTGCCAGGCAATCGTGGATGTGTCGAAACAGGCCATTCGCCTCCAGGGCCGGCAATGCACACAGCACGCCGCCGAAGGGGACGTCGCGGCAGGTTTCAAAACGGGTCGGAGCGCCGTCCAGAAGACCGAAAGCCGCCAGGACGCGTTCGTCCGGCCGGGTGCATGCCGTGCCCATTTCCGCCACGGCATCTTCGACGGCCCGCGTGGATTTATCGGTGGCGGTGGGCGGCGGTGGAACCGAAGCTTTTTCGGGCGCGCGCTCGCCCGGCTTGACTGGACAGGGCACGGTCAGTCGTCCGTGCGGGATCGCTTTTCGGAGTGTGTCGAGCTTGATGCCCAGTCGCTCGGCGACTTCTCTTAGGCTCCAACCTGCCGCCAGCAATTGTTGTGCTTGGGCCGTGACCGCCGGCGTCATCACCGAGGCACCGCGTGTCGCACGAGGCGTGTAGAACGCGTTCACTCCGCCGGCGCGATACTTGTTGACGCTACGAATGACGCTGTTCTTCGAGATGCCAAATGCCCGCACGATATCCACCTGGCGGCACACGCCCTGGCAGATCAGTTGGGCGGTAAACATCCGAAAAGAGCGGTGGTCGTTCTCGGCGTGTTGAAACACCGGCTGAACACCGCAGAAGTACGTCCATCGGCCATTTTCGCGGATGACACTGATTATGTCGCTGATCCGAGTGGCCCCGTCGGCGATCAGCGGTAATAATGCTTGCGGAATGGTACCTTCCTCCTGGTGAGTGCCAGGTGATTTTGCCAATCAAGGAAGGTAGACGTTTCCGACAAAATTGAACGCCCGTTCATAATGATCGGGCGAAGTTGATGGGTAATTCGGTGGCCACAGCTACCTAAAGCCATAGCAGCCCTTTGAAGGTGGTTTAACAATCTCGTAAGGCATTTGTGCGTAAGGAATTACGACATCTCTCATAAAGATGCGAATTCGGATCAAGAGAGGATTTCATTTATCTGTTGTCCTGTGTTTGGAC
>JBAUOX010001086.1:0-2026 GCA_049579985.1 Isosphaeraceae bacterium
CTCCCGCGAGGGGAGAGGGAGCCCGAAGTTCCTGCGGTCAAGAGTGTTATTGCTAATTCAACGGTATTGCCACTAAACCAACGCCGATTTCGAGGGACGAGGACCCATGTCGACCGTCAACACGCACAACCTTCCCGCCGACCTGAGAGCTGTCCAAATCGAGACCGAGGACCACGCCCGCGCCTATGGCCTGGACTTCTACGACACGATCTTCGAGGTCCTCGATTACGACGAGATCTCCGAAATCGCCGCGATGGGAGGGTTTCCTACTCGCTATCCCCACTGGCGGTTCGGCATGGAGTACCAGCAGCTCTCCAAGGGCTATCGCTACGGGCTCCAGAAGATCTACGAGATGGTCATCAATAACGACCCATGCTACGCCTACCTGCTGCGGTGCAACCAGCTCGTTGACCAGAAGATCGTCATGGCCCACGTCTACGGCCATAACGACTTCTTCAAGAACAACATCTGGTTCAGCCAGACGAATCGCAAGATGATGGATGAGACGGCGAATCACGGCAGCCGCATCCGCTCGTACATGGAGCGCTATGGTGAAGACGCCGTCGAGGGGCTCATCGACAGTTGCCTCTCCATGGAGAATTTGATCGACATCTACTCGCCCCTGATCAAGCGGCGTGATGCCGTCAACCGCTATAACTTTCCCCCCAACGAGGAAGAGCAGGACGAACAGGCCTCGAAGTTCCAGAGCAAGGAGTACATGGACTCGTTCATCAACCCGCCCCAGGTTCTCAAGGAAGAGGCACGCAGGCGGGAAACCGAGAAGGAAAAGGCCAAGTCCCAGTCGTTTCCCGAGCAGCCGGAACGCGACGTGCTTCTGTTCTTGCTCGAGCACGCACCGCTGAAGCCCTGGCAGCACGACGTACTGGCGATCATCCGCGAGGAAGCCTACTATTTCGCCCCCCAAGGCCAGACCAAGATCATGAACGAGGGCTGGGCCTCGTTCTGGCACTCGACGATCATGACCCAGAAGATCCTCCATCCCTCGGAGCTCGTCGATTACGCCGACCATCACTCGGGGACAATGGCCACCCAGCCTGGCCGCCTCAATCCCTACAAGCTCGGGATCGAGTTGCTGCGAGATATCGAAGAGCGCTGGAACAAAGGGCAATTCGGTCCGGAATGGGAGGAATGCGATAACTACGAGACACGGCGGAAGTGGGACAAATCGCTTGGTCTTGGCCGGCGGAAGATCTTCGAGGTTCGCCGCATTCACAACGATGTGACGTTCATCGACACCTTCCTGAACATCGACTTCTGCCGTCGTCATCAGCTCTTCAGTTACAAGCACAACGATCAGAACGACACCTACGAGATCGAGAGCCGTGAGTTCAAGAAGATCAAGGAGAGGCTGCTGTTCAACCTGACCAATTTCGGTCAACCGATCATCCGGGTCAAGGACGGGAACTACCGCAACCGAGGAGAGCTCTATTTGCTTCACGAGCACTTCGGCGTCGATCTGAAGCTAGATTACGCGCAGGACACACTCCGTCATCTCCACCGCCTTTGGACCCGTCCGGTGCATATCGAGACGGTCGCTGATGGGCGGCCCACGCTGTTGTCGTTTGATGGAACCGATCACTCAATCCGCCCGTTGGGAGGTTCATCGCATGAACCCGAGCCGAAAGATCGCCGCCGCGCTTGATGAAAACACGCGGGCCTACGTCCTGCCGTGCTCCGTCACGGTGGAGGACGCCCCGAACCGGTTCACCCTGAATCTGACGGCACTCGACACCGTCGGGGTCGCCTTCGACAACCTTGACTTCGTCACGACCGACCGCCAGGACTGGTCGTCCGACGCCCTGAACGCCTGGGGCGAGCGCCTTGCCGCCCGGGTGACCTACCTGCTCGAGCCCCTCAAGGTGCTCGAGATCGACGCCGGGGGAGGTGAAGTTCAGATCCGCAGCAAGTCTCCGTCCGTCCGCGCCGACCAGCGCGGGTTCTACGAGGTCCGGCTGTACAAGCAGGGAATGCTGCGCATGGAGCGTTATGTCGTCGATGACGCCAC
>JBAUOX010001087.1:0-3535 GCA_049579985.1 Isosphaeraceae bacterium
GCCCGATCCGTACCCGAGACAATCTTACCCTGATTGCTCAGGATCGAACTGTTCGGGTTATTGTGCTGCATCAAGTCTCGGGCCGAGATAGGAATCCGCTGGTTGGTGATCGGGTTGGTGACGTACAGATCGCTCGGAGTGTAGAGAGACAGGAAATTCGGAAGTGCAGCCGAGAGTACAAGTCGGCTCTCGAGTTGCTCGGGTGTATGGAATTGCCTGCGCCGGGCCGAATCGGGCCGGTCAGACCGCTGCCGCGTGGAACCCATGGAAGACTCCCTTCCCGGCGACTCGCCAGGCAGCTCGCCCACCGATCATGCGACCGGGACCGCCTACCGATGGCCGCCCTCCTTGATTCGGATGCTCAACCGGCTAAGAAGAGACACACGTGCTACGCCGCCGTCGAGGACCGGTCCGGGATATCGGCCAGGCAATGATTACGTAGTCCAAGCCCGGCGCGGCGAGTCACTCACAGGTCTAAGAGTCGACCGGCCTCCCGAAATGACTTCATGAGACACGGAAGGATAGGCAGGTTCGGGTGCCGAGGAAAACGAAGGGAATGATTAGAGCGTAGAAATGGGGCGAAGCGACGCAATGGCGGCATGTTCGTTATCGGCGAAGGGGAAATAGCGATCCAGCTTCATGACCCTGAGCAGGTCACAGACTATCGGATGAACGTGGAAGAGCACGATCTTGCCCTGACGCATCTCCACGCGCCGCTTCAGTCCGATCAGGATGGCGACACCCGAGCTGGAAAGATAATCGATCTTGAGGAGATCCAGGGCCACTCGCGGCTCTCGCCGGCTCTGAACCAGGTCGTAAAGAGCATTACGCAGGGAGTCGTTGCGGAAGTCGTTCAGGCCGGCGGCACTGTCGAAATTGATGATCAGGGCGTCGGATTCCTCGCGTGTATTGAAGGTCATCATATCACGAGAACCTCTCCCTGGAGACTGTCCAGGCCGACACGCCGTTGCGTGACAGGGTGCTGACCGGGTCGCCTTGCGCCGCGCCAATCGGGTCCTCGAGTTTGACGCCCAATATCAAACCGCTTGGCCCAGAATGATCATATCGCGCGAATGACGCACATTGCAATTCGACGTCGCCGCCAAACGCCGGGCTCTGCCAGTTTTCTCACGGACTGGCGGATGTTAGAGTAAAGTCTTGCCGGACACCCGGTACCAAAGCGGGCTCGCCGTCTCGACCAGCGACGACGATCGGGCGGGGCCTGTTTCCCTGAGCTTCTCTGCCGTATGGTGAACGCGAGGTCTCACTCTTGAATCGACTTTTACTGGCCCTCAAGGCTTTCTGGCGGATCCTCACCGAGCCTGATTTCGCGGCGCGGGTCGAACCGCTCTTTTCCCGCGTTCCGACCGGGCCGGACTTGCGGATCCTCGCGGTCCTGCAACGGGATGGACGTCTTGTGGACTTTCTTCAGGAGGACATCGACGCCTACAGCGACGCGCAGATCGGCGCCGCGGTTCGGGATATTCATCGAGGCTGTCGCAAGTCCTTGCACGATTACTTGAGCATCGAACCGATCATCAACGCGGCCGAGGAAGCTCAGGTCCAGGTGCCCACCGACTTCGACCCGGCTGCGATCCGCCTGCTCGGCAACGTCGATGGCAAGCCGCCGTTCCAGGGAGTGCTCAAACATCACGGCTGGCGCGTCCGATCGGTCCACCTGCCGGTTCTACCGGCAACCCGCGACGATTCTTCCGTCCTCTCGCCAGCCGAGGTGGAGCTTTCCTGAATAGTGGCGAGTGGCGAGTGATGAGTGGCGAGTGAAAATCAAGAGGCGGTGGTGAGTGAAGACAGGGGGGCAAGATTCTGTGGGGTGCGTCGAGTAATGGGTGAAGCATAGCTCGCAGGCCGTGGCCAGTAATAAGACTCACTCGCCACTCGCAACTATTCCGAGCCACTCATAAAGGAAACCGCATGTCCCGTTACGTCGTCGGCATTGACCTGGGCACAACCAACAGCGCGCTGGCCTATTCGGCTACCGGCGAGCCGGCCGTGGATGGCTCGCAACCCAGCCCGATCGAGACGCTACCGATCCCGCAGGTCGTGGGCGTGAACGACGTGTCCGAACGAGCCCTCCTGCCGTCGTTCCTCTACCTGCCCTCGTCCCGGGAGTTTCCCCCAGGCGCTCTCGACCTGCCCTGGAAATCGCCTCCGGACCACCTGGTGGGAACTTTCGCGCGGGAGCATGGGGCCAAGGTGCCCGGCCGGCTGGTCGGTTCGGCCAAGAGCTGGCTCTCCCACGCCGGCGTCGATCGCCGGAGCCCGATCTTGCCCTGGACCGCGGCCGAGGACGTGGCCAGGGTTTCGCCCGTCACGGCTTCGGCGGCCTACCTGGAGCACCTCCGCGACGCCTGGAACTCCCGGTTCGGGGGGAAGAAAGCCGACGACCGGCTGGAGGACCAGGAGGTTCTGCTGACCGTCCCCGCCTCGTTCGACGCCGTGGCCCGCGAGCTGACCATGGAGGCCGCGGGCAAGGCAGGGCTCAAGCAAGTCACCTTGCTTGAGGAGCCCCAGGCGGCCTTCTACGCCTGGCTCGCCATGCAGGGCGAGAAGTGGCGGAAGCAGGTCAAGGTCGGCGACATCATCCTGGTCTGCGACGTGGGCGGCGGCACCACCGACTTCACCTTGATCTCCGTCGCCGACGAGGGCGGCGACCTGATCCTCTCGCGTCTGGCCGTGGGCGAGCACATTCTGCTGGGCGGCGATAACATGGACCTGGCCCTGGCCTACGCCGTCGCGGCCACGCTGCCCCAGGGGATGGACGGCCTCGACGCGGCCCAGCGCGTGGCCTTGGGCTACGCGTGCCGCACCGCCAAGGAGACGCTGTTCGCCGAACCGAAGAAGTCCGCGGCGTCCGTGACAGTGCTCGGCCGTGGCTCGAAGGTCATTGGCGGCACGATCAAGACCGAGCTGACACGCGAGCTGCTGAATACCTCGCTGCTCGACGGCTTTCTACCACGGTGTGCCGCGACTGACCTCCCCTTGCGCGGGCGGCGGGTAGGCCTGACCGAGATCGGCCTGCCCTACGCTGCGGATCCGGCGATCACGCGTCACCTGGCCCGGTTCCTGGGCCAGCAGGCCGGATCGCTGCACACCGGCGGCGCGATGATCCATCCCTCCGCGGTACTGTTCAACGGCGGCGTCTTCAAGGCGACCGAGCTTCGCCAGCGCGTGCTTGACGTCCTTGCCGACTGGGCGGGCAAGCCCGTGCCCGAGCTGCAATCGTCCGACCTGGATCTCGCCGTGGCCCGGGGCGCCGCGTATTACGGCCAGGTCCGCCGGGGCCGGGGCGTGCGGATTCGCGGCGGCGTGGCCCGGTCGTATTACGTGGGTCTGGAAACCTCGGCGCCGGCCGTCCCTGGCGTTCCGCCGCCGATCAAGGCCCTCTGTGTCGTGCCGATGGGCATGGAGGAGGGCACCGAGGCCGACGTCCCCAGCTCCGAGCTTGGCCTGGTCGTCGGCGAACCGGCCGTCTTCCGCTTCCTTAGCTCCACGACCCGCCGCGACGACCCCGTGG
>JBAUOX010001088.1:0-5956 GCA_049579985.1 Isosphaeraceae bacterium
TCTACCGACAAGATAGGCAAGTGGTACACGATCTCGCCGAACGTGCCTTGGCCGTCCCGTAAGGCCAGTGTCTTGGAGAAAACGTCCTGCACGGTCGGCTCCACGGCGAGCTCGGCCCAGGATTGCCCGATGGGCGCTTGGGCCGGCAAACCTCTATGTGCCTTGTAGGCAAAAGCGTATCGGTCGAAAATCCGCAGGCTGCATTCAAGCGCCGGCCAGCGGTGTTCGAATCGCTGCCGACCCCTGTGATCTGCGAGGAGCCGGGCGAGAGTCATCACATCGCCCTGTCTGATGAAGGTTATGTCGGGACTCGTTGGGCGTTGGGGACCGCTTTTCCTCAGGCGCATGGACCGTTCCTCAAATAGTCGCGTGCGAGGCGGTGAGTTATGCGCGTGCTTACCGATTAATTATACTGACAAATCAACGTCCCGACAAGTTCGGCGACGACCAAAGGCTCCTGGCAACGCCAGGAGCAAAGGCGGTGCGAGACGTCGACAACTGCAGCTAAATGGAGAATAGAGGTTCCCGGAAGGCTCGCCGGCGCTCGCCTACCGCCGTGCAGGGACAAGGCAATTGCCACCGGCTCGCTCTTTAGCCATGATACAAGGGGACGCGCGCCGGCGCGCATCGATCAGAGGGTCTCGGTCCGATCAAGCGCCGAACAAGTGTCGGCGCACCGGGTCGACGAGAGTCAGTGCGCAGCGGAGCACGATAAGGGCGCGAGTGAAAAAGGACCCGCCAGGGGCCTCGGACCATGAACGCTGATGTTCATAAGATCAGAGAAGCTCTTGCGACGCTCGGTCTTCCGCCTCGTGCAACCCGCGACCAAATACATAGCGCCTATCGGGACCTTGTTCAGGTCTGGCATCCGGACCGGTTCGCACACAACCCTCGGCTCCAGGATGCTGCCCAAGCCAAGCTCCGCGAGATAAACAAGGCCTACGACCTTCTTGAGCGGTATTTCGCCGATCGGGGAAGCCCGACTTCGTCCGACAGTCAACAAAACAGCGGTAGCCCACAGAGCAATCCGGTGGTACGTTGGCTCCGAGCGATCGGACCGGTGGTACGTTGGCTCCGGGCTATTGGAGTGATCTTTGGCTGGCTACTTGGGTGCTACCTGATTTTGATGACGACATTCTCCTGGGAGTTGGCCTGGGACCTCTTCGATTGGCACGGGCCGAGCGCCGAGCACACGGGTTTGAGAGAGCTTGTGATATGCGGGCTTTCGATCGGGGGTCTCGTCTGGATTTCGACGCTAATAAACGAGAAGGTTACCAGGATCGGAACGCTCTTGATCTCTCTCCTTATGGGGTACCTGGCTCTCGACGGATTGATGCGCGAGCAAAGAATTGATCCTCCGGGAACGTTTTGGGGAAGAACCCAACCGAGCCCGCTGTGGTTTCGACTACTCCTTGCGTGCTTACTTCTGAGCCCCGCCACCGTCTGGTTTTATGGACCGTTCCAGCGGTGGAGACGGAGTGCCAGAGCAAAGGCAAATCCCGCGCCTCAGCCGCCATTTGTCAGGGTCCGGTGCCCAAAGTGCAGGAGCCTGAATGAGGAGAACTCGAAGTTCTGCAGCGAGTGCGGCGCTGCGATGTGAGACCTCTGGTCAACGGCGCTGTCCTCGCAGGGAACACAGAGGGCCGAGCGCAATCAGAGCATCCACGACCGTGTGCGCGACGAGGCCACCAGTGCTGAGCAAAAGGGTCAGGAAGGTGAAATGTGACAGCCACCGGTGGAGGTGAAAGGTGACAGCCAAGGGAGGTGAAAGGTGACAACCACCAAATCTGAGGCGGAGAATGTCGCCTCGGTCGTGACATTCACGGCTTTTTACCAAGATATCCCAGCCTTGTCAATTTCGTGGCTGTCACCTTTTCCGTTGGATCTCCTGGGATGATCCGCACAATCTACCGAATCCAACCCGTTCTTGAGTTCTTTGAGTTCTTTCTTGAGTTCTCTTAAGGTCCATCCATCAGCGGCCGCCTTGCGCTCGCGGAAGGGGAAATTAGTGTCAGTTCAATTTTTCCTGTATAAAATGAACCGACACCAATTTCCCCGCTGTATAAAATGAACCGACACCAATTTCCCCGAACTCGACGATGGACTTCATCTCCCTCTTGAGACAGAAACGCGAAACCGCCATCGCCAGCGGCGAGCGTGTCGAGATACGCTGAGAGGGAATCGCGGGGGCGATTTCCCGATCGAGGAACCACCATGTTCAAGTCGCTGAACGTCAAGAACTTCACCGTGTTCGCCGAAGCGGATCTTGAATTCAGTCCGGCCCTCAATGTCATTGTCGGCGAGAACGGAACCGGCAAGACGCACCTGCTGAAGCTGCCCTATTGCGTCCTGGCGAGCAGCGCTGAGGGAGGCCGGCGGCTGAACGGGGCGGCACCGACGAAGGCCGTCCTGGAAGCCAGGCTCTCCGAGAAGCTTGTGGGTGTCTTCCGCCCGGAATCCCTGGGACGGCTCGCGCGGCGAAAGGTCGGACAAACCAAATGCGAGGTTCAATGCCGGTTCCGCGACGTCAAGCTGGGTCTTGATTTCGAGTTCTCGACAAGGAGCAAGGAGGTGGCCGTCAGGAAGCTGCCCACCGCTTGGATCGACAAACCCCCGGTGTACCTCCCGACGCGGGAGCTGCTCACGATCTACCCGGGCTTCGTCTCAGTGTACGAGAGTCACTACCTGGATTTCGAGGAGACCTGGCGCGACACGTGCCTGCTGCTGGGCGCCCCGCCCGTGCGCGGCGCACGCGAGGCGCGGGTTCGGGAAGTCCTCCAGCCCCTGGAGTACGCCATCGACGGGAGGGTCGAGCTCGACAAGAACGGCCGGTTCTACCTCAACACCAAGCAAGGCCGCATGGAAATGTCACTCGTGGCGGAAGGCTGGCGGAAACTGGCCATGATCGCCCAGCTCATCGCCACCGGGGCACTTCTGGACAAGGGCTACCTCTTTTGGGATGAGCCGGAGACGAACCTCAATCCCAGGCTGATCCGCGAGGGTGCGCGATTGATCTTGCACCTGTCGGCGACGGGAATCCAGGTCTTCATCGCGACGCATAGCCTATTTCTGATGCGCGAGCTTGACATCTTGCTCAAGTCCGACCTGTTCAACAGCATCAAGGGACGCTTTCTCGGTCTCCAGCGCGGTGCGGAAGGCGTCACGGTCGAGCAGGGCGACACCATCGACGGTCTCGGAGCCATCACTTCGCTCGACGAGGAGCTCCGCCAGTCCGACCGCTTCATGGAAACGGGGGCCTGAGACGATGCAGTCGCTCACCGAGGGCCGATTCACCTTCAAGTTTCCGGACGGCGTCGAGGCTGCCAAGCTGGACGATTGGGGTTTCTATCGCAATCAGTTCCAGAAACTCGGAGCGACTCTGCGAGTGCCATGCGGCCACTGTGGCGCCGAGCTCAGATGCAAACAATGTGAATCGGCGAAGACGTTGGGGATCAAGTCAGTCGACTTCCTGGTCGTGGACACGAAGGGAAGTTGCTGGTTGATCGAGGTGAAGGACTACCGAACCACAAGGCGAACGAAGACGGTCGATCTCGCGGACGAGATCGCTCTCAAGGTCCGGGACAGCTTGGCCATGCTCGCGGCCGCTTCGAGAAACGCGAGCCATGCGGAGGAGAGAGACCTCGCGAGAGCGGCTCTCGAGACGCGACACATCCGCATCGTTCTTCACCTGGAGCAACCGTCCAATCCGTCCAAGCTGTTCCCACGGGCCATCACCCCCGCCAACGTTCTCCAGCGCTTGAAGCAGCTCGTGAGATCCGTCGATCCCCATCCTCAGGTGTCAGAGATCGCTCGGCCTGACTCGCTCCCATGGTCCGTGTCGTAGGGCCCCTGACCGATGAACCGCAACAAGATTAAAGCCTATGCCCCGCAAGCTCGCCGGGACTTCATCCGGGCAGTCACCGACCGTGCGGCCCTGTACGGGCTCACGTCACGAAAATGAAGACCGAGCCGGTCGTCGAGCGGGGCGACGTGGCGGTCATCGGCGGTAGACCGTATCCCCGAGCCGTGGCGACGCTACGGAAGCGGTTGCAGGAGCGAGTCGATCACGAGGGCTTCGAAAATGTCGCTGGAGAACCGCCTCCGTCGCGAGTCTGAGAAGGGGCGGCCGCTCATCCGGCCGGCAGGACATCCAGCAGCGCCAAGGCCGGTTTCTGAGCGATGAACCAAACTCTGGCGTTCTGCCGGAGCGCATCACCCAACAGGGCGCTGATCCGAGTGAACTCTGGATGGTCGCGTTTCAGACAGAAAACACCATCGTGGCCCTGGAAGTGCACCCGGGGTCTATCGGGATCCTCTTCCCAGAGTTGGCTGGGCACGTCGTTGTCGGCGCGGATCAGTTCCGTGATTGTATATCCCTCTCCGAAGCTGACGCCGACGGGATGCCGGCGCTCTTGACTGCGCCGGGCGAGTCGGAGATAGGTCGCAGAGTTCGCCTCACGGAGATCGAGGCGCCCGTGGCTCCCTTGCTGGAAACGGAGCTCTACGCCGCTCTCGTCTTCCTGCATCTCTCGAACGACCAACAGTCTTGTTCTGATTGTCAGTGCTTCGACCATGGCGGTGCTCCCTCCAGTCGGGCCCTGTCAAGCGTTCCACGTCCGGTACTCTTCGAGCGTCTCGCGCGCATGCACGTCGGTCCCTTCGAGGGGATCCGGCGCGGGCCAGTATCCGGTCCCTCCGCGTGCGGGCAGCGGCGGTTCCCCAGGAGCCGTTCGCACCAGAGTCGGTGTGTCGTGGAGCGCGCTCCGCCACTCCTCGACAGGAACCTGGCGGTCGAAGAGAAGGGGATCAAAAACCATCTCTCGCGTATCGCCGTCCGGCCCGCGGACTACGAGAACCGGCGCGACGTGATACTGCCATTGAACTCGCCCGGCTGGGTGGTCGGGCGTTTCCGTTCAGAGAAGATCCGTGGCGCTGGCGGCAAACACCCAAACCTTCGACGGGGCCAAGCCTCGGTCGAGCAGCCGCCGGACCATAAGGTGTGTCCGGGCGTAGCACCCGTCCGCCGGAAACCGCAGCGCCAGGTCCTTGGCCGCCGTGAGCTCCGCGAAGATTTCCGCCCTGGTCCGGCTCAATAGCGTCCGGTGATCCGTGGACCGTCATGCCGCTGTTCCTGACCCGCCTGCTTACCACAACAAGTCGTTGAGATGGCCGTCGCCTACGGGATCGCGTTATGATATATGTGATCAAAGCTGCTCATTCCATGCCTCGAATGGGGATGCCTTGGCTGATAGAAAATAGGGACACCGAAATTGGCACCACTTGCAGGGTTTGATAAGGTCTGATAATGTTGGATGACTCACGAGAGCCGAAACTGGCTGAGTACCTCACGATCGGGAAGGCTGCGAAGTTCCTTGGCGTCTCAGCAAACACTCTACGGAACTGGGATCGAGCGGGCAAAGTGAAAGCAGTACGACATCCAGTAAACCGTTATAGGCTGTACCGATCAGAGGATCTGAGAGCTTTACTCAAGAAGACCAAGGACCAAGAAGGAGATTGATCGCCATCATGAATAGCAAGATGAACGCTGCTTCGGAACTTGTTTTGGATTATCAAAGTGTCAGATTCGGCTCCTCTCAACTCATTTTGGCCGACTGCTTTGCTTGGTTGAGCCGAATCCCTGAGAACACGCTTCACGCGATCGAGACAGATCCTCCCTACGGTGTCAAAGAGTATGACCACGACCAGATCGAGAAGCGTTCAAACGGGATCGGTGGGATTTGGCGAATTCCGCCTTCATTTGACGGCCACACACGTTCTCCTCTACCTCGATTCACGGCATTGAATCAAAGAGAACGAGAAACCCTTAGGCAGTTTTTTGTCGAGTGGGCCAAGCTCGCGGTTCGTGCGCTGCGTCCAGGCGCTCATGTTTTCGTAGCCGGCAACGCTTTTCTGTCTCAGCCTGTTCTTGCTGCTTTAGTCGAGGGCGGCTTAGAAT
>JBAUOX010001089.1:0-4554 GCA_049579985.1 Isosphaeraceae bacterium
TTTCCAGCCCAGACCGTAGAGTCCCTGGTCCTTGATTCCGTCGGGGTGCTTCACCAACCCTCGATCGGCATAGCGCAGATTGTAGAAATTGTCCCGCAAGGGATCGGGAGGAAGATGCTCCGGCGTCGCGACGTATCTCATCACCAGCCCGCTCCGCTCACTGAGATCAGTAATGTGGGGCTGTGGATACTGAGCCCGTGCGGCGGTATCAAGCAGTAAGACCGCGAGTCCCGCCACAACCCAGGATGCCCGGGGCAATCGAACCCTCGACCTCCCCGGGAACCGGCCTGAAATCTCCTTGCTTACTGCTTCCGGCTTCTTGACTGGCATCGAACGACTCTCCTGTAATCCAGGGCCGCGGCCATCCTGGCCACCAGGTCCGAGACGGGTGGACAAGGCCCGGCGCCTCGGCGCCGGGCCTCAAGCCCCGACGAGCTTTCCACAGACATAATCGTCAAGGATCGTTGGGATTCATTGGCGGGAAGGCAAAGTAATCGCGAGGCGATCGGGTGGTGACGACGTACGGCACATAGCCGGGAGTCAAGGGCACCGGCCCGCCGGGCCCGACGAAATAATCAACCTTGTTTGGGTGCAAGGCACCGAGCACCGAGCCCTTCAGATGGTCGATCGCTCCATGAGCCTTCGATGCCAGGCCATGTCCGCCATCTCCGAGCCCTTGGTGGCAGCTCGCACAGCCCTTGCCGCCGCAGAGTCCACAACCCGTCCCGCCGTGCCCGAAGCCGTTCTTGAAGAGGCCGCAGCCGCCGCAAGCCCCGCAGAGCGAACCGGTACGGCCATGGCCCAGGCCTCCGCAAACCGAGCAAGGATCACCAATTCCGGCTCCGCCGCAGCCGCCGCAACCCGATCCGCCGCAGAACCGGCATCGGAGGTGGCCCAGGTGCGAATGACGGCCCCCGATCGTGCAGCCCGGATCGCCGCAAAGCGACTGGACAGAGGGCGACACGGTGGCATGTCCGGCCGGTTGAGCCTGGCTGGCCGCCGCCACGGTCGAGGCATGACAGGGAGCAAAATGCTTCTTCTGACCCAGCCCCGAACCTATGGAGGAGACGTCACACAGCCCCACGAGCCCGGAACTCGCGCCGCAACCCGCACCGAGACCGCCGTCACCATGATGGAACAGCCCCCGCCCGGCGCAAAAGCCGCAGTCGTTCCCGCCGGCTCCAAGGCCGCCGCAGCCGTGCCCAAGGCCGCCGCAGCCGTGCCCGAGGCCACCGCAGCCGTGCCCAAGGCCGCAATCTTCACCGGAGCCATGTCCGCAACCATGGCACAACCCGCACCCATCGCCGCACTTATGAAACAGTCCTACCGTCTTGTCCCAAAGGTCCTTGAGACATCCGTGAAGCTGGCCCGCGTAGCCGGTGACATACCCCGCGGCCTTGGCGGCCTCGCCGGCGTAGTCTTTGGCGTAGTGGCCATAGGGAACCGGAGGCGCATAGTATTCGCCACCGGTCGTGTAATCGTAAGCCGGAACCTCACGGGGAATTGTATATTGCAGATGCCACCCATCCGCCCGGACCGAGATACCCAGTCCCCATCCAAGCATGGCGGCCAGTGACAGTGCGCGCGGCACGCCTCGCCAGTTTCCGAATCGCATGGTCAATCCCTTGCCTATTCTTCCATGCAGCCCTCCTGGAGTGTCCGGAATCAAGCGAGTGGCGATTTGACCGAGCTTTCCTGCGCGCGGACGCCACCATCTGCCCTGGTCAGTATCGAACCGGGTCTCTCCCGGTTGCCGATGTCTGCCTTGCCACACCCGTTGCATTCCGCGCCCTGAACCCGCGCGGATCGCCGGGTAGCCAAAGCTTTCAGGCACATCAACCACAAAAGCCGCGGATGCGGCCTCCGGTTCCTTGATCTGACCTTGCCTCTGACCATCGGCGCGGGGTCGCATCAATCTCGACCGAATCCCGATCCCCGCGTCTGCGAAAAGTCCGATCCCCCGCTACATGCGCAGGGATCGGACCATCTTGACCGATCGACCGCAATCGTCCTGACGCTCAATGGTCCTTGCCGTAGACCACCGAGGCCGGCACTTCGTTGACCGGCTGGGACGGAGAATCATAAGCAATGGACGCGTGTGCATCGCGTTCTTTGTCCTCGCGCGACTCCCGGATGTGCCGGCTGATGCCTCCGATACCGAAGAGATGGCTGAGAATGTGAGGACGGGTACTCGTTTGGGTGTCCGGGGCCGTCTGGGGCGGGAGCATGCTCGAGGGCTGGATGGAGGGGTCATAAGACGCGACGCCCGCCCGCGGCGGCATCGAGGCGAGCCGAGGGTTGTTCCATTGGCTCTGAACTGCCCGCGAAACGCCGACCGGGGCGGGGTCCACACCCGCCGGCTTTGCCGCGCCGCCGCCCACGACGGCATATCCGGGCGGATGGTTGCCGGCCATGACCGGCCCACCCACCACCGCATGACCCGGAGGGTATGACTCCACGACGCTCACCGGCCCGCTCACGACAGTGCCCGCCTGGCAAGCGGCACAGGGAGCTCCATGGTTGTGATCATGAACGATAGTCCCGGCCATCGCTGCCGCAGCAGCAGTCGAGGGCGGCGGGGGGACGTCGACACCGTCCCGCTTCTTCGCATAGGCGCGCTGGCATTCGACACAATGCCGCCAGCCAAAGAGACCTTTGTGGTGATGATCGGTCACCTGCGCGGCCTGCGACACAACCGCGTCGCTGGGCGGTGCCGCGGGGTCGTCCGCCTTGACCACGGCGGAGGTGACGAGCGCCAGGCCACACAGGCCCAGCCCTAACCTTGCAAGGAAACGCATTGAGGGAACTCCTTTCCCAAGTTCGCGCGTCGCGCCGCGTCAACATCCACGGGCGGAGCGCTTGAACCGGTGAAGAATGGCATTCGGAATCGGGCCGGCCTTGACGGCATTCTCGGGGTATCCGGCCGACCGGGCGGCTCCCGCCCACCCGGGGCCGGGACCGATGCACCCGGCGCAACATGCCAGCGCCAGACGCTCGAACCTCCCGGTACATTCCCTAGCATCGGCACGACCCGATTGCGGCTTGCGTCAAAACCAAAGGGAGTATCATTTGCCTGGAGGAAGGACCTTCAGGACGCGATTGGCCTGTGCCGTAGCATCCGGACAGCCAAGCCCGACGGGCGGGAAACGCAGAGGCCGATAGGGAGCCTGAAGGGATGTTCGATTGGACTCAACGGAATAAGGGTGCGATTCGCTCTTCGATCTCCTGAGCAAAGGGCTCGAATCCCACCGGGCAGCGATTCCTCAAGGCCGCGAGATCGGTGATCGCAAGGGCGATCAGGGTGGCTTCCCTCGAAGAGATCGCCGGTCTTTCTGCGCACATCGCCAAGACTGTCTTGGGATTGTGGTCCCGGTTCGCTTGTGGGGCAGGCAATTTCTCGGGATTGGACGGGACTACAACCGGGTTCGACTATCCCAAACCTCTCGCGATAGCCAGAGAGTCAACCAGCAGCCAGGCCTCGACACAGGGGTGTGCGACTCCAACCGCCATCGGGAACTCACTATAGGCCGCATCGCGTCCTCTGGACAACTCCGCCAGGCGGCCGCGATGGTTCCCCTCTGAGTCCATGACGAAAACCGCACCAGCGGACCGATTGTAAAGGGCTGTCCGTTTGGCGAATTTGACCTTCTGCCAGAGCCCCTTTCCCTCAAGGTGAGGGACGGCACGGCGTACCACCCTCATCGTGGCTGGCTCACCACATAACTTATGCAGTAATACCGGCACAACCCCTTGTGTGGGCGGCTGTGGCTCCGTCCGCGACTCTGGCGGCGAGATCACATTCCCGATGTCGGTCCTCCCCTCGCCGCAGATCTCAAGCACCTGATGGGCGTCCGGCATCTTGGAAAAGTTCCTCCTCGTCGAGGTTATACCAAAGCTCGCCCAAGTAAAACCCGTCCCCGAGACGCTCATCGATGTGCGGAGCATCGCGCAAGGGTCGCGCAACCACTGAGCCATTCTGCTTGCTCATGAACGTCACCTCTTCGGGCTTGAAGGTTGTCAGGACATACGGCGAGTGGGTAGTGAACACGATCTGAGGCAACTTCTCGTTAAACGGACTGCCAACCATTTTTCTAAGGATGTCGATGATCTGATTGAGCCGCTTGGGGTAGACGCCGGTCTCTGGCTCCTCGATGAGCAAAAGCTTGGGCGGTGTCGGAAGATAGAAGAGTGACAGGAAGCCCAGAAAGAGTATGGCGCCGTCGGAAGCTTGTTGTGCTCTTACGGTGGCTCCAGCCCGGGTTTCAAAGTAGATCCCTTTGCCGGGCGCGACGCCTGACTGATAGAGCCCTAGTGCTTGATGCGTACGTGTTGCCGCTTGCTCGGTCTGCAGGTGAATAGTTCGGAACTCCGGGAAGTATTCGCAAAACTCGTTCTTCAGCGCGATGAACCTCTCCGGGTCGTAACCCAAAATATCATCGAGCAGCGTTGGAAGTCCGAACCCATCACGCTCCATGCGGAATCGTCGGGACGGCTCGAGCGCTGCTGGAATCGCCATCACCCTTGCATCCAGTCTGTAGAAGCTCGAAGCCCCAA
>JBAUOX010001090.1:0-1761 GCA_049579985.1 Isosphaeraceae bacterium
TCCAGGAGCTCGACCGGATCATCCTCATCGATGGTGCCGTCGCGCACCATCCGGTCATACTGATCGACGGTGAATCGATACACTTCGCCCGGGGACGGGAGCGTCAACGGTACGGGCTGAGTGATCGTGGACACGAGGCTCGCTCCTGGGTTCGTGCTACCTGTCCGGGAGGCGGTTGCGGGACGCCGATTTCTCGAACACGCCGTCCAAGGGCCTCTGAGTGTAGCACTGTTCCCCAAGGGATTCAAACCGATCTGCGGTGAGCGGTTGTCCGAAGACTCGCTGTGGGCTGTGCCTGATCGCAGGGAGGCTCGCCAGACACTATCAATGTGCTCGTAGGGACGTGAACATACCAACCACTGCAAGGGCACAGACGTGAGAAGGTCAGACTGGTGCATAGCGCGTCAGCCCCGAGACAGGATCGAAGTCGGCATCATTACTGGCGAGGTTGGTCAGACCATGGGCCTGCATGACCGCGACGATCAGGGAGTCACCCATGAGCAGTTCGTATTGCTGGCTGACCAAAGTCGCGGCCTCGACAAGCAGTGGGGTGACTGCGGAGACCTGGATTCCCAGGAGCGGGATTCGCGCGATGGCCTCGACATGCACGTTCAGCTTGGGGATCTCGGAGTGATGCTTGCGCAGCCGAGCCGCGATCCCGGCAGGCGGCCAGCCAAACCGGTCGAGCGCTTCGAGCGTCATCAGGCGGTGGGCGATCTCGCTCAGCACGTGCGTGGAGATGAAGCCGGGCAGTTGATGCTGCTCGATCCGTTTCACGAGCTGGGTACAGACGGCCCCGAGGTTGGGATGGTTGGCGAAGTGGTAAACCAGTGTATTCGCATCGAGAAAGATCGCCGCTCCTGCCGGGATTTGGGCGAAAGTCATGTCGACTCCAGCATGCTGAATTCGTCCCCCTCGGCGATCCGCTGAAGGAGCTTGGGATCGCCCTTCCACTGGAGCAGCCCGGCCGTCCGTTCGGCCCAGCTTAATTCCGGCTCGATCGTGATCCGGACCACTTCTTGTTCCTTGAGCGGCAAAGGCCGGGTCGGCCTGAGGACGCCATTCTCATAGATCGCTTCGATGGTGATGATCATCGCAGGCTCTCCCCCAACCAGCAGGTTCGACAATGACTGCATTATAGCCGAATAGCCGAGACAGACGGAGAGGAATTGCTCCAAGCCGTCGGCGACTTGACTGCAAGAAGGCGCGGTGGCGCGGGCCCCCCACGGTGCGGCCCAGCTTGCTCAAGCAGCTTCGCAGGGTCAGGGCCCGTTTCCGATTTTCGCGACGTGCCCTGTGGTAATATTGGCCCATGGCCAGCCCATTGCGGGCGAGAAAGGGGCCACTCAGACCTCGTAGCGCGACCGGTCCCATGAGGCGATCCCCTGCTTGCAGCGCTGATCGGAATGCCGAACCTCGACACAGGTGGGCCCAGAAGGGCCACCCGTCTTCTTGCCTCATTGGTTCTCAGCCACACAGAATGGCTGGCCCCTCCGAGCACTCCACTCCAGTCGGTCAGCGGCTGGTGGCTGGAGCCGTTTCATGCTCGAGTCTTGGGCGGTCGGCTTGCTGGGCCAGGTCCCAGCTCGGGGGAGGGAAAAGGGTCGTTACTGAATAATGCTTTCTTAACCCCTAAGCCGCCTGCATCAAGCGTTTACGTGCGTGTCCCCGAGCCTCCTTCACCTCTCAAACGGTCGATATCAGTAACGTCCCTTTTTCCCTGCCCCTTAGTTTGTTTAACTTTTCCATCCCCCTCAGTTT
>JBAUOX010001091.1:0-6638 GCA_049579985.1 Isosphaeraceae bacterium
GTCGCCGTCCGCCAGACCATGAAGCTGCCGATCAAGTTCATCGGCGTCGGCGAAGCCCTCGACGATCTGCAACCCTTCGACGCCGACACGTTCGTCGAATCGCTGTTCGCGTGAGCCGGCACCCGCGGGAAGGAGATGAATCGATGTCCGCTGTGATCGAAGCACCGATCGAGATGCTCGAAGCAGTCGCCGGTCTTCATTCTTCATAAATCGGACCGAATCGACGCGCACCATCCCCAGAGTGGTACGGTGGTTCCTCTTTTCCACCCCCGCCAAGACCGATGGTCAGAGCATTTTCGATGGCAGAGATACCATCTGGTTGGGAAGACACCAATCGGAAGAGCCACCATTGCGATGCTCGACCTCAATCACCCTCGACGCTTGCTCATCTCTGTCGGCTCCATGGTCGGAAGTGCGTCGGGTGGTCCGCGCCGCGCCGCGGCTCGACGCGCGCTACATAGTGCTTCCGGCCACGGCCAATCGGCCGACGAACGCGGCGTGTTCGGGCGTGGCGCAGCCGACGTCGAGCACGGTACGCAGCCGCTGCCTGTCGCCCGTGAGAAGTGCTTGCGGATCGAGCCACAGTCCTGGAAAGGCGGTCGAACGGTACAGGCCATCGCCGCCGATCGGTCGTTGCACCAGCACGCCCTTTTCCTGGCCAAACCAGAAGATCTCGTCCGGGTCCATCGCGTGTACGACATACTCCAGGACCCCGGCCTGCTGATAGTCGGCCAGCTTCGGCCCGAGGTCGACGTACCGAGTCGCCTTGGCGACCTCAACGACGAATTCCGGAGCACCGTGGACGAACCCACCCTGGTTCCACGTCCGACCGCCGCATTCGGGCAGGATGCGGAGCAACCCGTCAGGTTGCGGCTCGCTCTTCCAGCCCAGGATCGTTGTGGCGTTGTCCATGACCTGCACTCCCGGGGTTTTCTCGGCGTAATAGTCGAGCCACACGATCACCGGAACCTGGGCTATGCCGTGCGCCAGGCCGACAGGACTGGGCATATAGACGACTCCATCGATCAATTCAGCCCGGGTGCTGGGCGGCATCGCTTCGTAGAGCGCATGGAAGGTGGGCTGGTCGAGCCGCTGGCCCTCGACCAGCGTGCGGGGCGAATCGACCACCTTGGTGCCCTCCGACATGACCTGACCATCTCCTCGATTAATAGGCGGTTAGACCTTATCAAGCCTACCTGTCCGTGGTCACGCCTTCAAGCCAAGGCCTCGACCTCGCAGGGCTCTTTACACATCGCGAAGGAGTGATTGTCATTGGCCGAGCCACCTCCTCCCTTCGCTTCCAGAGGCCAAGCCGGCCGGACTCGTTTCCATGCCCGACTCATTGGAAATCAGAGGAGCACAAGCGGGGCCTTCGTCTTTCCCACCGCGGAGCGGTTTCGTTCAAATCCAAGTCCGAGAAACGCGCAGCTCAAGCAGCCCGAAACGCCCCGAGCGAGGACAGGAAGTGTTGGCAGCGCGCCCAGTTGGGTATCCATGGTCTGAACAGATGGCTCGTAAAATGTATAGAAATGTCGAGAAAACGCGGAGTTCAAGCAGCCAGAAACGGTCCGAGCCTGCCGCCCACCCCTGCCGGGGGCCCGGTGGCCAAGGCGGAAATGAGCACGGCGGATCGCCTTGGTTCAGTTCAAGGAAAGGGTCGAGCCGGGCCGGGCCCCCGCAGGGGAGGGGCGTAAGCCGGTAGCCGGTAGGGTGCGTCGAGCTTGCGATGACGCACCGCTCAGCGTCCCGGTGCGTCTTTGCGACGCACTCTACTTGCTGGCGCCCGGGAAACGTGGATTGCCCCCAACGTTCCCCTGGCACCTGTTCTCGCGCCCCCACACCCCACGCCCTTGCCGTCGGCCGGAAATTGGGTTCGTTTTTCCTGCTCGATTCCGCCTTTATTGGTTCTAAGTCACAGTATGCCAATGATTAACACCACGGGCAAATTGGCTTCGTTTTGGCGCTTTTCTCTGACCACTGGCTCCCTCCCTTCCGATTCGCTGGCCACAATTCTCCCGCCACTCGCCACTACCTCCTACGACCCTCCCCCGCTGACGACTGCATGACACCGACCGCCGATTGTCAAAGACCGAACAGGGCCCGATCTCGACGAGGGGGTCGTCTATTTTAGTATGTCACCGAACCAGGCGATTTTGCGGACAAAATAATTTGTTCTTCATAATTTGTTCCTCTCCACTCGCCGCCGCTCACCCGTTGACCGTTCTCTTGTGGCCAAGGCGCTCAACCCCAGTTTGTTCAGGCGTGCCTGCCGGATGGCCGCCACCCGCAATGCCTGTTCTCTCCTTGATTTCCCGGAATTCGCCCAAGCAGTTAAGCATGGTGTCCCCGGAACTAAAGGTAGAACTCGATCTGGTCAGGGGCGGGCTTGGGGTCGATGATCTTGACAAAGACCGATCCGGGCTCCATCTCGATCACCACGGTGGTCACTTTGTTTTCTGGGGGTGAGGGCATGCTAACGAGCCTCCTGATTCTTGCTGCGTGCCCAGATTCTATTCGGGATGCGGGGTCATGTTCTCTCAGGATATCGTTAAAGCTTCGTCGTTTTAAGTATCAACGCCTTTGAGGTTGCCGGGAGCGGTCAGCAGGACGCAGGCGACGAGGAAGGCGAACATCGGGGGTCATCCTCTCCGTTCCGTGAAAGATTCCTTTGGAGGGTCCATGTCATGCTCATGGATGATCAAGGCAAACTTCAATGCTGACTGTTTCTCGGGTTGATCTGACAGTTCGTTGGCGACCGCCTGAGCACGCTAGCCTTTCCGTTGAAGTATCCAACGGCTTAGTACTACAGCGCCATATCAGACAACTGTCACTGGCACAAGTCATGCTTTTCAGGAACTTACGTCATTTTTGCGAATTCCGATTAGAACTTGGCTTATGGATGAAAACCCTGTGAAACAAGCCCCTTTCTCGCAATCGTCGTTCTAACTCAGCGCTGGGGTATTAGAAAGGCATGGCTTCAACGGGTCTTTGGCACACCTCCTTGACCTTTTGCAGAAGCACATCTTTCTCTAAAGCGAGCATGACTCCGAGCTTTACGCCGTCTTTCTCCTCGAAAACGTTGTGAAATCGATCTTTCGCAATTTCCTCACGGAAGGTTCTTGGGAGGTACTCGGCCACGTCTGCTTTACGGTTGGCGATGACGCACTGCAAGGTGGGCCGCTTCCGCAAGGCATCCAACAGCATTGTGTTGACGTGCTCGTCGCCAAAGCTGTAACCGAGGATGACGACGCACTCGCACCGAAAAAGCTCGGTTCGGAATCGTACCAGCAGAGTCAAGTACGGATCACGGGGGATGACCTTCATCGCTGTGGCGAAGATCAGGAGCGAATCGTAAGTATCAGGTATCTCTTCCGCACGTTCAGCCATCGGCCACTTCAGGCTGCACACACCGAGTTCTTCGTCTTCCACCCAATCCAGCGACCCGTGGAGCTTGTAGAGCAAAGCGTCAAAGCGTTTCCTTTTGTTCTCCAGAAGATCAGGCTTCCAGCCCTTGTTGGCGAACCCAGTCGTCCATTTGCCGTTGATTTCCCCGAGTTCGTGCTCCAGAGCTAGTTCCACGCACTCGTCATAGTTGAGTGAAAACACATGCAGACGGAAGCCGGATGTAATAAAATCCTTCAGGTTTCGGAAGTATTTCGCCCTAGTGAAATCACTGAGTGTTAACCATTCTCGGAGCCGCTTCTTGCAGTGACGTGCGACGAACTCGAAGGCGTTCGTAACGTTTGGGTCTCCAATCTCGTCAGGCAGCCGACCTACTTCCGTCAATCTCTCGTGCCACGAAGCAACGAACGGATAAAGGGAGGAAGAACTACGTGTGGCGAGGTCTTGGCAAGCAATTAAAAACTCTTCAATATTGACCTTTTCATCTGGTCTTTTGTTCGAGCAACCTCGGCCGAAGCAGATTCCTCCGTGGACGAACCGCAACAAGGGCAAAAGGAGTGGGTATGTGCCTTCGATGTCCTCCACAATGCGGTCGGTGATCTCGACCGCCAGCGGCAGGCCGGCGTCTTTCGACGCCCCTGCGCCGAGAAGGAGTAGGATATTGCGTTTGGCATCGGGTCTTGGCATCACAAGAACCACAAACTATTCCCAAAGGGGGTGTTCTCTCGCAGTCCCTCTGCTACTTCTGGTGCGACTGTAGTGATGTCGGCCATTCGATCCGATAGGAGCTTTGCGTAGGCCAAGGTTGCGGGTTTGGTTTTCGTCCCGAATCCCCGCCAGTTTACGAATCCCAAATGAAACAGATCACGCAACGAGTCAGTTAACGGAAGGGATGGGTTCGAGGCGTACTCCCGTTGCACTTCGAGAGTGACCGGTTTTCGACCTTTCCACGGGGCCTTCTCGTGCCTGCCTTCCATAACTATAAGCGAGTGACGCTTAGTCAATTGGACCACTGTGCCTTCCTCAGCCACGTAGCCGGTATCGTTTAAGTCCATCACCATGAACGACGAATCGTGATTCAGACGGAGAACCTCAAAAGGGGTTGGTTGGGAGGTTTTTCGCTTATCGAGCAACGAGTTGATGGCCGTGATCGTTTCATGCCGCTCGTAGTGCGAAACGTGGAGTGATACTCGGGAAATATTCATGTTCGCCTTTTGTAGCCGGTCCAACGTGGCGTTTAGTCCCTCCGTAAGAATCGGGAGGAACCCCTCGTGAGAACTGGCTACGCCGAAGAAGTCGAGGTCTAGGAAGAGGCCAGTTGATAACATGCAGATCGCATAGCCCAGAAGTCGCTGTTGAGGCTTCCCGTGAGAATCCATGAGAATCGTTGTGCCGACGCCAATAACGAGGGCGGGAGGCTCGTTGGATCGACACACCAGCCAGGGAACACCCCCAAGTTTGGCTAGGACACTAAGAGCGATATTGGGTATGGCGAAGCGAAACTGCGACTCCACCTGCAATAGTTGCCTCGTCACCATTTGAGACGGGACAGTGTTCTTAAGCAGTGCCGCCTTGATCGCCCCGTAGGGACTGGGGCGATGGTACTTCCACTCACTGTCACCGATTATATAGGCGAAATCGGGTCTCTTCTGTAAGTGTTCAAGGTGTGAGCAGACGACCTCGTAAAGCTCTCGCTCTCGATTTGGCTGGAACTTCCCTCCAGGAATCCGTAAGGCTTCCAGACGATCCTTGCTGATCGAGACTCCGACGAATTGATCGGAGCCGGGGAAAGAGGCCATCCCGTTCCGAAGGGCGAAGTAGAGTCGATTAGC
The DNA here is from genome assembly GCA_049579985.1 of Isosphaeraceae bacterium. GTDB lineage: Bacteria > Planctomycetota > Planctomycetia > Isosphaerales > Isosphaeraceae > Aquisphaera. The sequence continues at coordinate 5,235 of JBAUOX010001091.1, forward strand.
GTAATCCCGGTCATCTTGAGAGAAGATGAACAAGTAGTTGGGATTGGGTGTCCTTGCCGCACGCAACGGCGAGAAGCGTAGCAATCCCCTGAACTTATCTATGTGAGTACTCGCACCGTCTTCCGAGAAGACGTAGACGGGTCGGCTGATCTGTCGGACACAGGGGAATCGCATACTTCATTCAACCACGGTGAGCGGACGGTTGGACAGTGACGCCGGGGGCCGGGCCGGGAGCGGAAGAAAGATTCGACCGAGGTCGTGATGATGGAGCAACTCCTGTACAGCCTCCACCTGGCTTCTGGCAAGGGCCGTGTTCATGCGACCGCTTTCCGTCAGGCAAAATGCTGCTTGCTGCAATCGCCGGGTCAGTTCCGCCGCCGCTTTCTGACCTTGAGTCTGCATGACATACTCATGCAAGAGTTCTCGGCGGCACGGCAACGTCCATTCGCCTACTGGAGCCTCAAGAGGATCGCCGTTCCCCAAGTCTACGGTTGCGACCGAGCCATTCGTTGACTGTAGGATGCCCGAACGCCGGTGGTCGTACTCCTCGGAATCGTGCGAATCGGACACCCGAACCACACTTTTGCCCAACGCCAGTGCCCGCAGGCGTGGGTCTTTTAGCGTGACGCAGAACCTCTGAGACGTGACGTAGTTCAGGACGATGCCCCACCGCACTCCAGTGGTCCCAAAGAAGTAGAACGCTCGAAAGGACAGACCACGCCAGAAGGTGTAGACGGCGGGCCATAAGGACTCGTCGGTCTGGAGGTACGCCGTACTCCCGACGTGCTTGCGGTGAACTGAGAAGCCCCTCTCAGCAAGCAGCAGGGCGAATCCCTCCTCGATGGCGATTTTGACGAAATTGGGGTCGTCGTTAGTGTTGATCGTCTCTACGGTCGTCCCGCTCGGCGGGACATCCGTTACGTGAAGCAGGCGGATCGACGTATCCCCTCGGCGCTGCACGACCCGGCGTTGATAGCGAGGTGATTTAGGCATCAAGAGTTCACCCTGTTGAGCAGTCGCCACTGTCTGAACGGCCACAACCAGTTCGCTCGTCGGGAGAGTGACCTCGTACCAATTGAGTGCGATTCTCATGGTCTGTTCTCGTGAGGGATACATCGAGGCACATCCACTTTGTTCAGTTACCCTGTCCCGATTCGATCCTGGCTTTCGACCTCCGCTAGCTCAGAGGTTCCTTGTCCCCAACTTGACGATTTTCTCCCAGAAGGAGTAGGCCCCGTGTCCGGGAAGCGGTCCGAGAGATCAGCCATCACATTAGACCTAAACCAAGCGTGATGCGAGGCCGCTTGGGACGTCACTCCTCTATTTAAAGGCTTTTGACGAAGGCACTTGCGAGGCGCTTGTCGTTTTCGAGTGAGCGCCTCTCCGAATTCCGTCGGCTCGTTT
>JBAUOX010001092.1:0-3750 GCA_049579985.1 Isosphaeraceae bacterium
CCCTGAAGCTGCTCAACCGGGTGGAAAGCACGCTGCTCGTGGGCTACCCGCTGATGATCGCCGCGTCCGGGCTCTGGTTCCGGGTCAACATGGTTTGGTTCACCACGGGGCTGGCAATCGCCTGCTACCTGGTCCTGTATTTCGATACCGCGTTCGACTGGAGCCAGCCCTTCCCGACCTGGGCGAAGCACGACGATCTGCAATATCCCAACATCTACGTGGCCGGCCTGATGCTCACCGGGTTCGTCGTCGCCCGCCAGGTCAAGCGGACATTAGCCCTGGGGCAATACTACGAGAACCGCCAGGGCGACTGAGCACCACGCAGTGCCTGCCCTTCCTCTCGGCTTTCGCAACGTTGGACCGCGTCATGCTGTCCCGGCGAAAAAAATCATTACCGCCATAGAATGAATAATGATGTAGTCCGTCATGTCGGTGGGTAAACTGTTGGCACAAATGACTTGGCCCAAACAGGCAACCACGCGTGACTCCAACTTCTGTAAGTCTTCTGGACCGACTCAAGGACGCCCCGCCGGACGCTTCCGACTGGGGCAGACGGGAAGAGGCGGGGGAACTGTTGGGGTAGTTTGCGATCTCGCCCAAGGCAGAGATCGACTGCGGTCTTCGGTTCTTCGCATCGATCAACGGTGTAGCTTACCAAAGCGGACTCGATGGGAGCCCTGGCGATGTCCGATACCTTTTCAGCTCATCCGACGGATCAAACGCTACGATCCTTCGTCCAGAGCAAGCTGGATTTGACGGCGGCCGAGGCGGTCCGCGGGCATCTCGTCGGCTGTTTGACTTGCCGCGCTCGCGTTGCGGATCTCTCGGCCGACAACCCACCTGGCGGTCGCCCCGGATCCGCTGAGCGCCCCGACTCCGCACCGCCTGCCGGATCGTCGCTGGATCTCGAGTCCAGGAGTCCTGAAGCGGCAGGCTCCGATCATTCGCTCCAGCCCGACATGCTGCCGCCGGGGCTGAGTGACCATCCTGATTACCGGGTCATCCGCGAGCTGGGCCGCGGTGGCATGGGGGTCGTTTACCTTGCCCACAACCAGCTCATGGGCCGCGACGAGGTGCTCAAGGTGATGGGCCGTCACATCATTGAGAAGCCCGGGGTGCTCGAGCGGTTCCTCAGGGAGATCCGCGCGGTTGCCCGGTTGCGCCACCCGAACATCGTCACCGCATACTCGGCGTTCCGGCTGCCCGATAGCATCGTCTTTGCGATGGAATACGTCGACGGTTATGACCTTTCCAAACTGGTGAAGACCAAAGGGCCACTCTCGGTTGCCCATGCGAGCTACTTCATCCACCAGGCAGCGCTGGGGCTTCAGCACGCCCACGAAGAGGGAATGGTTCACCGCGACATCAAGCCCGGCAACCTGATGCTCTCGCGCAAGGGCGACCGCGCGATCATCAAGATTCTCGACTTCGGGCTCGCCAAGGCAACCAGGGAGCAGCCGCTCGACCGCGGCCTCACCCAAGAGGGGCAGATGCTGGGCACGCCCGACTACATTGCCCCCGAACAGACCCTCGACGCACAGAAGGCCGACATTCGAGCCGATATCTACAGCCTTGGCTGCACCCTTTATTATCTTCTCAAGGGCGGCCCGCCGTTCCAGGGCTCGAGCCTCTTCGAAGTCCTCCAATCCCACCAGTCGAAAGAGGCCCGGCCGCTCGACCTGGTGCGCGCTGATGTGCCGGCCGAGCTAACGGCCGTGGTCGCCAGGATGATGGCCAAGGAGCCGGAGAACCGGTTCCAGACACCCGCTGAGGTTGCCAGGGCACTTGCGCCCTTCTTCAAGGGCGGGAAAACGGCTCCTGCTCCGCCCGTCACAAGGAACGATCCGTCCCCGGCCGTCCCGTCGTCGGCAATTTCTCACCCGCCCAAGGCGCCTCCCTCGCCTGTGAGGCCAATAATCCATGAGCCGCAGCCCAGCCTGCCCTCGGCGACCTCGTTATTGCCAGGCCCGGCCGATCCGCAGGTCGTGGCAATCTGGCCGCAACTTGATGGAGATCCGGAGTCTCGTGTCCGCCCCGGCCGGGTGCCGAGTTGGATGTGGCCGTCGGTGGCCGCGGGTGTGTTGCTGCTTGCCGCACTCTCCACCTGGGCGTTGGGGGTCTTCAGGCAGAAGAAACCGGAAGCCAGGATCGAGCAGAACCTCAAAACCACCCTGCCCCCGATCGTGGAAGGGCATGTGCAGTCGAAGGCTGAAGCTCCGGTGACTGCTGGCTTGGCAAAGTCGACGTCCCCCGCAGTCCAGCAGAAGACCGAGTCAAGGCAGGCGGACGCCCGCTCATCTGGCGAGCTGGCTTCAGTCGGGACAGGAACGAAAGAGCGCACGAAGATTGACGAGCGGCCTCGACCGCTGACCCCGCCCGAGGAATCCCACAACAGTCCGAACGGCGGGCCGGAGATGGCCCCGCCGAGACCTGCCGCCGAGGCGGAACCTGTCCCGCCCAAGCCTGACCAGTTGCCTCCGGCCCTGGGCGCCAAGGCCACCCCGTTTGATCTCCTGTGGCATGCTCGAAGGCTCTTGAAGGAAATGAAATACGTCAAGTATCCCCAGAAGGATAAGATCCGCAACCAGGCCGTCCTTGGCTTGGAGAAGGCGATCGGGAACCTCATTCAAGGTAAGAGATCCGCCCCGCAAATCGATCGAATCAAGAAGGAAATCGAGGATCTCGAAGACTCGACGCTCAACCCTGCCAATCGGGACAAATTGCAGGAGGCCACCGACGTGCTCGAGCGCGCAATCACGATGTTCAAAGGAGGGACGTCGGCTGCTCTTCGTGGGCCATCCGCTCGCCCCGCGCTTCTCCCACGCAACGGGCCCGTCCATCAGGACGCAGCCCCCTGGCGAATGACCACTCCCCCCGTGCAGTTCGTGTTGGTCGCCGAGGGCAACGAGCGGGCACCCGGATCGATCTGGCCTGAACTGAGCGTCGAGAACTCTCAGGCCTGGCTGGTGGGCGATCCGCGCGCGATCAAGCTGACGGGCAAGGGACTGAGCCTGGAGAAGGGACCCGCCGGCAATTTCCTGCTCACGCGCAGGAGCGACTACACAAAGTGCTCGATGAGTATCACGCTCGCCGCTTTCGAGAACGCGGAAGCCTACCTGGTTCTGCGCGCGCACCAGCGACCGGACGGATGGCACGCAGTCACCTCACGAATCGTCTGCGAGAGTGGGAAGGTTCGTGCGGGATTCGCCTCCTTCGACTTCCAGCCGAAGGAACGCGGTCGCCAGATTGTGGAGAAGCCTACGGGTAAGCCCTTCATGATTCGTTTCGAGATCGATGACAAGGGCGCTGACCGCGTCTTCGTCGGTGGCCAGGAGACGTCGTCCTCTCCCCGTGGTGTCAATCAGCCGGTGCAACAGTTCGTCGGTTCGGTTGGCCTGTTCGTCAAGTCGGGGAAAGTCTTGATCGAAAGCTTGAATGTTTCGGAAAAGTGAGTTTCCAAGTCGATTCGAAGCACCGAATTCGACCCAGAGTACTGAGCACCTGGTGCGAATGGGCGCTGGCTTTCTTGAAAATTTCGCCGTTTTCGCGTCAGGTCAGCCTGAGAGCAGGACTTTTCTTGTTGATGAGCGTTCAACGTGAGCCTTTCGACCTTGGATGAACTCCAGAAAGGAGCAGGGACGATGATTGAGAAGCGAGTCCGCATTGCGGTCGGTTTAATGATGCTGCTGGGGGGTTCTCATGCAATCGCCCAGGAGCCCGTCGACGTGCTCAAGACGAACGGTCTGGTCA
>JBAUOX010001093.1:0-1505 GCA_049579985.1 Isosphaeraceae bacterium
ATCGAAGACCAGTTCATGTTCGGCCCAGACCTTCTCGTAGCACCAGTGTTGGAGCAAGGGGCCACGCAGCGCTTGGTCTACCTGCCCTCGGGCGCTGACTGGACCGATGCCTGGACCGGTGCGCCCGAGTCAAGCGGCGGGGTGGTCCTCGCCACGGCACCGCTGGAAAGGATCCCCATTTTTCTCAGGAATGGAGCCAACCTGCCTATCGTGCCGCCCACCGAACCATCAAGTCGTCCAGGTGAGTAATGCCCGAGAGGTCGCGGCTGGGTCAGCAGCACTGGAGGTCGCTAGGGCCTAGGGCCTAGGGCGTACTAGCTTGCAACAGGGTCGGATCCGCGATGCGGCTTTTTTGGCCACCGGCGGAGCGGAAAGGAGAACTGATGGCACCGATCACCCTCGAAAAGGTGACCAAGGTCTACCCGAACGGGTTCGAAGCGGTCCACGAGCTCAGTCTTGATGTGGCGGACGGCGAGTTTATGGTCCTCGTCGGACCGTCCGGCTGCGGCAAGACGACGGCGCTGCGCATGGTCGCGGGCCTCGAGGAGATCACCGAGGGCCAGGTGTCCATCGGCGGCCGCGTCGTGAACGACATCTCGCCCAAAGACCGCGACATCGCCATGGTCTTCCAGAACTACGCCTTGTACCCGCACATGACCGTCGCCGAGAACATCGGCTTTGCCCTGAAGCTGCGCGGGCTCCCCAAGTCCCAGATCAGAAAGAAGGTCAAGGATACGGCCGAGCTGTTGGGGCTTACCGAGTGGATCGATCGCAAGCCCGGCCAGCTCTCGGGAGGCCAGCGGCAAAGAGTCGCCATGGGCCGGGCAATCGTGCGCGAGCCGAGTGTGTTCTTGATGGACGAGCCGCTCTCCAACCTCGACGCCAAGCTGCGCGTGCAGATGCGATCCGAGGTCAGCCGCATCCAGCGCCGGGTGGGGGTGGCCACGCTCTATGTCACCCACGACCAGGTCGAGGCCATGACCATGGGCGACAGGGTGGCGGTCATGTCCGCCGGCGTCCTCCAGCAGTGCGACGACCCCCAGACGCTCTACGACCACCCGTGCAACCTGTTCGTGGCCGGCTTCATGGGCTCTCCGGCCATGAACCTGTTCGAGGCCACCGTGGGCGAGGGGGCGGGCTCTGTGCTCATCGGATCCCAGCGCATATCCCTCGGCGAGTCGGTCTTCAAGGACAAGCCGCGTCTTCGCAGCTACGCCAACCGTGGCGTCATCGTCGGCATCCGCCCCGAGGACCTGCCCATCTTGGAAACCGACAGCCCGGGCACGACCGGCTTCGAGGGCAACGTTGAGCTCGTCGAGGCCCTCGGGTCCGAACAGCTCGTGCACTTCAGCTCTGACGCGCGTCGACTTGAGGTCACCGCTGCCAAGGCTGCCGACGCCGAGGGCCTTACAGAGGGCGCCCTCGCCACCGCCGGCATGGGCGTCGCCCGCGTGGACGCCCGCGCCAAGCTGAGCGTCGGGGGTCGGGCGCGCTTCAACCTGGAC
>JBAUOX010001094.1:0-1579 GCA_049579985.1 Isosphaeraceae bacterium
CTTGAGGGGCTGGTGCCCGCAAGGGCGTAGGGGTTCAAGTCCCCTCTCCGACACCAACACAACCCCTGTTCAGTGGCTAATTCCTGGCAGTTGCCCTCGGCGGGCGGTCCTTCTCACAGGTGGTTGAGCGATTCCAGGGGCTCAGGTCATCGGTCAGTTCACCATCTCCAGTCTTCTTCGAAACACGATTAGCTTTCGCTCGATCCGGCGAGCAGACCGTAAATGCGGCGACGGGCCTCGTCGAGGATCGTGACCGTCTCGCCTGCTTGCTGGGGCGTACCTGCTTGGCCTACCTGAGCGACCGCGGCGAAAAGGAGCATGCCCGACTTCCGAAGGCTGGCTGCTTCTGGGCCGACATCGGCTGTCATCTCCTCCCACGGCGGTGGCGCATCGTCACGGTTCGCGATTTGCTCAGAACCAGCAGCCGTGAGGGAGAAGCGGCGCTTGCCGCCCTCTTCGCTCGAAGTTACATATCCCTCGTCTTCCAAGAGTGAAAGCGTCGGATAGATAGAGCCAGGACTCGGTTTCCACAAGCCGTCGGTGCGTTCGTCGAGTTCCGCGATGATCTCGTAGCCGTGCATGGGACGTTCGTTGAGCAAGAGCAAGATCGCCACGCGAATGTCACCGCGTGACGCTCTCCCTCCTCGTCCGCCGCGGCCTCTGCCGTAGCGGCCAAAGCGCGGTCCGAATCCAAACGGTGGTCCGAAGTCGCCGTGATGCTGTTGTGCGGTCATGAAGGGGGGAACTCCCTGGTGTTCGTGGTGCATCTTGCCTCCTTGCGTTGAACTTAACGACATATTAGCGCTATATCGCGAGGTGTCAAGTACTATCGTAAGTTGCAGCGGAAGATCGCTAGCCAAGCTGAAGGGCGCCAGAACCTCGATCACGTCGCTGAGCTGGTTTTTCTCGACGCGGTGGGAGATCGTCGGCCAGGGACCTCTCGCTCGGCTACCTCGCCCGCGGCTGGCTCCCTGTCCTGGTGCGCTTCATGCCGAGCTGGGTGCGACAAGGACATCGAGCTGATGGTGCTCCACCCCGAAGTGCGCATCCTCGAGCGCCAGGTCCATGGCCGTGTGCGCTACCGGCCGGTCGCGGCTGGCCGAGATCCCGCTGGCGTTCCTTCCTCGTCACGCCGCAAACGCTGTTGCGCTCAGCGCGAGCTGCCCAAGTGGAAGTCGCGACGCCAACGCGTTCTGGGCCTTCCGTCATATCAACGGCGGCTGAGTGCCTCAGAGTGGACACGAAGTTGGACACGCACCTCGCGGTGTCCAGTGGATTGAGCGCTGCCATTCGGACCTGGAAGATCGAATTCCCTAGTCAGAGGCATGCAACGGACCTTTTCCGACTGAGCAGACGACGCCGGTCAACCTGAGGGGCTGGTGCCCGCAAGGGCGTAGGGGTTCAAGTCCCCTCTCCGACGCGAACCCCCGTGCCCAGGTACTGGCGACATTAAGAACTTGTCGCTGACGCTCACCTAGCGCGCTCGCGCGCCAGCGCGCAATCATCCCCCCGTTACGCACGAACGCCCAGTTCCGGGGCACAATCCGCAGCCAGCCCCAGGCCAGCCACTATCAGACTT
>JBAUOX010001095.1:0-3000 GCA_049579985.1 Isosphaeraceae bacterium
CACTTGCCCGGCAGGTCGCCAAGCCCCACGGCTGTCATCAAAGCAAGGGGCCAGCCGCCGTCGGGCCGGGCGTAGTTCCACTTGACCGCGACATGATTCAGCGAGAGGGTCCACTGGCCGGTCAAGCGGTACATCATCCAGTCGGTGCACTCAACGATCCTGCCCGCCCGGCGGTAGGTCTCCGGCTCGTGGTTCTTCAGCCAGAGCGCCTTGGGCAACATCCACTCGGGAGAGACCCGGCCGGATACGTAGCGGAGGACCGGGTGGCCGGTCGCACTGATCGTCTCGGCCTCCCGGAACGAGCGTTGATCCATCCAGAGCAGGGCGGGACGCAACGGGTTTCCCGCCAGATCGCAAGCAAGCACCGTGCAGGCCGTGCAATCCAGGCCGATCGCGGCCACCTGCTCGGGTGCAGCGCCCGCCTGCGCAAGCGCCTCTTGGACTGCGGCCCGGGCCGCGCTCCACCACTGGGCGGGATCTTGCTCGGCCCAGGTAGGACGCGGAAAGGTCGTGTCGATGGGTGCGACCCCAAAGGCCACTGACCGGCCCTGAAGATCAAAGAGGGCGGCACGCAAGCTCTGGGTGCCGACGTCGAGACCCAGCACAAACCGTTCTTCCGCCAGTGTCGTGTTCATGAGAGTGGACCTCGGATTCATCAAGACCGATCGCGGCGCGGGTGCGTCATCGCAGCCTCGACGCACCGGACTGGATCTGGATCAAGCCGGCTGCCGGCTATCCAGGAGAAACGTCACGGGTCCGTCGTTGACGAGCGTGACCTGCATCATCGCGCGAAAGACTCCGGTCGCGATCTCGAGTCCGGAGGGTAAGAGCAGGTCTGTAAACCGCTCGTAGAGGCGCTCGGCAAGGGCGGGCTCGGCGGCGGCGGTGAAACTGGGGCGGCGACCGGCCCGGCAATCGGCCAGCAGTGTGAACTGGCTGACCACAAGGATCCCGCCTCGGACGTCCAGCACGCTCCGGTTCATCTTGCCCTGCTCGTCCGCGAAGGCGCGAAGGTTGAGCAGCTTGTCGGCCATCCAGACGGCGTCCTCGTCGCCGTCGTCGCGGGCCACGCCCAGCAGCACCAGCCAACCTGGCCCGATCCGGCCGACGGTTGTTCCCTCCACGTTCACCGACGCCTGGGAGACTCTCTGAATGACTGCACGCATGAATCGGTGTCTCCGACCTGAGTTCGGTGCGGGATCTTGGACATCTTAACCCCTCGATGGAACGACTGCTCCGCATTTTGTTGTGGGTAGCTGATTTCGAAGTAAGGTGCTAACCTTGTGAAGTTATATGATCTGCCGATCCGCGGCGCGCAGGGAGTGGCGGCCAGGGAGCGCGAGGAGGCGAATTTGGGAGAGTCGGAACACGTTCGGCTCGGGGTGGGTGTCATCGGCTTGGGTCGGCTCTGGGAGACCCGGCACAAGCCGTCGCTGGCGCGGTTGCAAGACCGGTTCAGGATCACGGCGGTCTATGACCAGGTTTACCGTCGGGCCCAGATCGAGGCCGGCCAGCTCGATTGTGCAGCCTGTGAGGGCCTCGCCGCACTGGTGGAACGGCCCGACGTGGACGTCATCTACCTGTTGTCGCCGCAATGGTTTGGACTGCATCCCGCGCATCTAGCGTGTGCGGCGGGCAAGGCCGTTTATTGTGGGCTGCCCCTGGCCGGAGACCAGGCTGAGCTGGAATCGTTGATCCAACGAGTCGACGAGACCGGCATTGCCTTCATGCCCGAGTTCGCTCGCCGCTGCTATCCGGCCACGCTGCGGCTGAAGGAGCTGCTGGCGACCTCGCTGGGACCGCCACGGCTCGTTCTCGGCCATTCCCGACTCTTCGGTTTCGATCGCTACGGGGTTCCCGGTCCGACCACCCAGATCTCACCCGCACCGCTATTGATCGATCCGGGAAGCTTTCTCATCGACTGGTGCGCGTTCGTGATGCAGGCGTTGCCGACGTCGATTCACGGAACGCAGTGTCTGGTGCTCCCCTCCGAGGTCGGTGCGAAAGCCGAGCCGGACTTTGAGAGCTTCGCGGCCACCTTCCCGGACGGCGCGACGGCCCAGATCGCTTTTGGCCGCTATTACCGAACATGCTGGGGAGAGGCCACCCGCTTTTTGCCAGCCTCGGGGTTCCAGGTCTACGCCGAGCGTGGCGCGGCCTGGCTCGAGATGCCCGAGCGGATCCAGTGGTGGGACTCAAGCGGCACTCATGAAGAGAGGCTGCCGCTGGAGCCCACCATCGGCGATGTGCTCAATGACCAGTTCCACCGCCTCGTTCACAAGGGGCAATCGCTGGCTCCCACGATCCACGACGCCCTGGAAATCGCACGTCTGGTACAGGACCTCAAGCGCAGCCAGGAACAGGGTCCCGGCATCCGTCAAGCGCCCACTTCCGCATGAGCGGGCCTTCCCGCTTCGCTGCGTAGGCGGCATGGCTGCCTCTCTCGTAAGGTTCTGTGTGGGTCGGGAACGGACCGAGAGCACGGCGGCGCGCCGGAAAACCTTTGCGACACCACCGATGCTCTCGGCCTGGCGCCGGGCCAGGTCGAGAGCCGGGGTGAGCCTTCTACTCGAGGCAGTTGTAGGAACCGAGTGAGAGGGGATTAGCCGATCCGGGGGGCGAAGTCACGAACGGAGTGAAGGTTGAGGAGGAACCCTCTGGACGCTCGCGTCACGGAGGCGGAGGGAAGGCCCAGAGCGAAGGGCGGTTGACGGGGTCGCGGAGGTCGTCCATGATCCGACCTGCCTGGTGAAGCGGAGGTGGGCAACGCTGGGGAGCGACCCACTGAGGAATGTACCAGGTCGTCCGCCGAGGCGATGGGTCCGGTGGCCCGGCCGTTCACGATGAGCGGTCAGGTCCACCGGCCAAGTTTTACGGAGGATAGCGAAGGTTCGGGCCTCGCGAGTGTGCCCGCGGAAACACTCGCACCCTCTCCGGGGAGCCATCGCTGAGGCGGCGTGATGCCTTGAAAACCCCGGGGTCCGGGGCAGAGCCCCGGAT
>JBAUOX010001096.1:0-10023 GCA_049579985.1 Isosphaeraceae bacterium
CCTATCTTCCTTGCCGGGGTAATAAGCCAGATCGTCCAATTCGGCGGGTCAGTCAAGGACTCGATGGAACTGGCCCGCCGTCACGACGCGGACCTGACGTTCAGCCGCCATGCCCACACCCGGCTTGAGGATTTGTCGAAAGTCGTGGACCGGTTGCCCGACCTGTGAGGTTCCCACATCCGTCCCACATCGGCTGTCTCAGAGGGACCAAACGGGACCACCCCGAACCATCGGGAGTCCGGTCCAGAACGGTCCCAGGTGGCTCCATCAGGACATACAGCTCGGTTTCAGCGCCTGGTCGCGGAAGGGACTGAACGATGATTCAGAATTGATCACCGCAAAGGATTGAAAACCAGGCCGGTCAGCAGCTTGGGGTAAAAATAGGTGCTCTTGGGAGGCATGGTCTCAAGGGCTGAGGCGATGGCCTCGACGTGCTCCATCCGTGCGGGGGGAACAAGACACGCGAGGTCGCAGCCGTGCGCGGCCAGGTCGTCCATGACCTCGCTGCTCAAGTGGACGTAGCGGCAGGTCGGGGCCGAGCCTGAGCCGGACCCTGATCCTGGCCCCTCGGCCAGCAAGTGATCGAGGACAAGGACGTGGAGGATGCTCACGCCCAGGGCTCTCCAGTCGGCGCTGTGGGTCGCGGCGAGCCGGTCCATGGCTTCGTCGGAGCGCAGCCGCGCCAGGAGCCAGACACCGTCTGCCGCGGTTCCGAAGCCGAGCAGGTCTTGTTCGCCACCGTGGGCGATCGATTCCCAGGCCGCGCGGCAGCCCGCGGGACCAACGCCCGCTCGCTGGATGTCGAACTCGGGCGCCAGACGACGCGTAAGCTCCTCCGCGTTCAGGCCGGGAAAGCCCGAGACCAGCCGGTGGGTCGGCAAGATCACGAGGCCGGGATCGCTCATGCCCACGAGCATCATCATGCAAAAATTCGCCGGGTCGTCGGTACCGCCGATTTCTGCGGCCTGCGCCAGAAGGTCGCGGTATCTCAAGCCCGTCTCGTAGCGATGATGACCGTCGGCGATGAACACCGGTCGCGAGCTCATGAGGCCCTGAACGGCCGTTTGCGTGCCGGGGTCGGTCACCAGCCAGAGCCGGTTGATCACCCCCAGATGATCGGTCGCCTGCAGGGGCGCTCGATCGCGCAGACCTGCTTGCAGTAACCGCAGCACCTCGTGGCTGGCGTCGGGGTAGAGCCCGAAGATGGGGCTCAGGTTGAAGCCCGAGGCCTGGTACAGCGCAAGCCGGTCGGCCTTGGGACCGGCCAGCGTCTGTTCGTGCGGGAAGATGCGGCCCTGGCCGAATGGCTCCAGCCGGACCCGGGCAAGGAAGCCCTTGCGGGTGTGGGTCTGTCCCTCGATCTGGAACGTCTGCTCGTAGAGGTAATGGGACGGATGGTCGTCGGTCCTCAGAACACCCTGGCGCAGCCACGAGCGCAGGAACCCAGCCGCCCTGGTGTAGCGGTTCTCCGCGTCAGAGTCACTCGTCTCGGCACGGTTCAGCTCCAGCCGGATGGCGTTGTACGGACTGGCCTGGTAAAGCCGTTCCTGGAGCGCCGCATCGATCACGTCGTAAGGAGGCGCCACCACATCGGCGAGGGCCCCGACCTGCGCGACATCATAGCGGACACCTCGAAACGGTCTCACATCAGGCATGGCGTCCATTGCTCCGTAATCATCAGTGGCGAGTGGCGAGTGAATAGTGGCCAGTCAATGGCAAATGGCAGATGCCACATGCCAAACGGCTTCCCGGTCTTCACTGGACACTCTTCCCTGTTTCCACTCGCCACTATTCCGACCCACAATCAGGTGCCCATTTCCCAGCTCTGGAGGTACTTCTGCTGCTCGGTGGTCAACTTGTCGAGAGAGATGCCCATGGTCCGGAGCTTGAGCGAGGCGACGAACTCGTCGACGGCCTTGGGCACCTGGTGGACCTTGTGCTCGAGCTTGCTCGTGTGCCTGACCGACCACTCGGTCGCAAGTGCCTGAGCGGCGAAGCTCATGTCCATAACGCTGGCCGGGTGCCCATGAGCCGCGGCCAGATTGATCAGACGGCCCTCGCCCAGCACGTAGAGCCGATGGCCGTTCTTCAGGACGTATTCATCGACGAACTCGCGAACACCCTTGTTGACACGCGCGGCAAGCTGGCCCAGCTCGTCGAGGGCAAGCTCGACGTTGAAGTGGCCTGAATTGCAGATCATGGCGCCATCTTTCATCGCCACGAAGTGCTCGCCGCGGATGACATGGATATCGCCTGTGACGGTGACGAAGATGTCGCCCAGGGGAGCGGCCTCGGCAATCGTCTTGACCTGGAAGCCGTCCATCGCGGCCTCGAGCGCGCGGATCGGATCGACCTCGGTGACGATCACGTGCGACCCCATGCCCCGAGCCCGCAGCGCGACGCCCTTGCCGCACCAGCCGTAGCCGCAAACGACCATCTGGCGGCCGGCCAAAAGCGTATCGGTCGCCCGGATGATTCCGTCGATCGTGCTCTGTCCGGTACCGTAGCGGTTATCAAAGAAGTGCTTGGTCTGGGCGTCATTGACCGCGATCACCGGCAGCTTGAGAACCCCGTCCTTCTCCATGGCGCGCAACCGGATCACCCCGGTCGTCGTCTCCTCCATGCTGGCAACCACGTTGGCCACCAGGGCCTTGCGGTCCGCAGGACCGAGCTTGGACGCCCAGGCTCGGACCTCCGGATGAAGATCGTCGAGCCGGTTCAGCGCGATGAAGATCATGGCGCTGACCAGGTCGGCTCCGTCGTCCATGGTGACGTTCGGCAGATGCTGCAGCGCGGCGGTGATGTGTCGATAATAGCTGTGCTCGTCCTCGCCCTTGATCGCGAAAACGGGGATGCCGTAGTCCTGCACCATGCTGGCGGCGACGTCGTCCTGGGTTGACAGTGGGTTGGACGCGCAGAGCAGCAGGTCCGCGCCACCGGCCACGAGGGTCCGGGCCAGGTTGGCCGTCTCGGCGGTCACGTGCAGGCAGGCCGACATCCTCATTCCGGCCAGTGGCTTTTCGGTCGCGAACCGCTCGCGGATGGCCCGCAAGACGGGCATGTCGCGCTCGGCCCACTCGATTCGCTGCCTGCCGGCGACCGCCAGCGATATATCTTTCACGTCACCCTTGTGCACTGATGCAGTCACGGTTGCCAACTCGGGTTCTCCTGAAAAGCTCCAAAGAATCTCACCGGACGCGCTCCTTGCCTGGGCAAAGATTCGCGCCGGCTTCACCAATTTTCGGCCGGGAAGCCCCTGGCTTCAGCACTCCCCACCTCGTGTGTGGGCCCGGGATGAACGGCCGCTCCCGAAAAAGGAAAGAAAAGAAGAAAAGGAGCCGGCCCTGTCTCCCGACGGTCCGGCCCCGTATCCCTTGCGGGATAGGGAGCTTGTAAGAGCTCCAGCCGCCCCTTGCGACCGAAGCCGCGCGGGGGAAAAGTTGGCCTCGACAATGTTGGAAAGGCTTGCAACAGCATGGGACACCGGCTTAGACCCTCAGACCTTTTAATCCCATCCGGACAGTTGCATGAAACTGGCCTCGCATTCCATGGTGTCTTGACCTAACCAACGTAGTCCTACCCCGCCCTCAGACCAGCGAGTTTCGGACTGAGTCTGGTCAGCCGGGGCCCGGCAGCAACGAGCTGACGGAGCCCACCATCAACGTCAGCCAGGGGACAAGCCCCTAGCTTTAGCTATGGGGTCGCTGACCCGTAACGCCTTGCTGGTCCATAGTTCGGGCAAGGGGGGATGCAACGGACGCGGGACTTTCTCAGATGCGGCGGACAGGCGCGGACAGTTCCACCAGTGGACGTAACGGCAGTAAGAGGGTCGCAACTCACGTATTGCGTTGAGGTTGCTGCCGAGCCACTCGCCGACGTTGAGGAGCAAACTGTCCGCTCTGTCCACCAGGCTCAGCGGCCAGGGCGAGAAAGTCCCACGGACGCAGCCCGCCCTCCTGCTCGGGACTTCGCCTCCGCCCCATCCGATCGCGCTCCATGACCGTAGTCCCTCCATCCGTCCTTCCCCAATATCGTTCGTGCGAGAAACAACCTAACACACGCGTACGTGTGTACCAAGGGGTCTGTTTCGCGGAATCACCATGGGCTTATCGAAGCGTGGCGTGAACGGCGGTGGGTGAGAGTTTTGACCCAGAGCTCGGTTCAGCGGTAAGATTTGAATCCGGCCCGAATTGTTGAAGCCGATCAAGCTGACTCGAGGGAGGCTCGCCTGCCGTGGTGCCCGCCAAGGATTTCAAGCGTCGGATGGTCGTCGAGATCGACGGCGCGCCGCACATGATCGAACAGATCCAGGTTCAAACCCCGTCGGCGCGCGGGGCGGCCACGCTGTACAAGATCAAGGCCCGCAACCTGAAGACCAAGGCGCGGGTGGAGAAGTCCTACCGCGGAACAGACGGGCTCAACGAATCGAGCTTCGAGCGCAGGCCCGTTCAGTACCTGTATCGCGACGCGGACGAATTTCACTTCATGGATGCGGCCGACTTCTCGCAATTCTCCTTCACGGCCGAGGACCTCCGCGACCTGGTGTCGTTCATGACCGAGAACATGGAGGGAGTGCAGGCCTTGGTCGTCGATGACGAGGTCATCGCCATCGAGCTGCCCGACACGGTCGAGCTGCCGATCGTCGAGTCAGCCCCCGGAGTGCGCGGCAACTCGGCCACCGGCCGGACCAAGCCGGCCACGCTCTCGACCGGCCACATCGTGCAGGTTCCCGAGCATCTCGATCAGGGCGTCATCGTCCGCGTTGACACCCGCACCGGCGAATACCTGGGCCGGGCGAATTGAGGCATCAGTCGTCTCACCGGGTTCGCCGTATGGCGACCGCTCAGGGTTTCAGGTCCTTGAACTCGAGGAGTGCCCGGTTCCAGAACTTCCAGGTGCCGCCTTCCCTGCGGAACGCGACCATCATGTCGCTTTCGTTGTTCTTGATGTTGACTGGGGGGTCTGGGTCGGCCGCTGGAGGACCCGGGCAATCGCATGGTCACCGTCGGTGGCGAGGTACTCGAGCGAGATCAGCTCGTACTTCAGGCCCAGATGCTTGCCGGACATCTGGGAGACTTGCTTCCTGGTTGCCTGGTACAGTGGCGACTTCGAGTGAATCGTCTTCATCCAGAGTCGCATGACCAGCGGGTCTTCCGGGACGAAATTCTCCATGGACATATCGGATTCCTCCACGACCTCGGCGGTCTGGCCACTGGCCAGCCTGGTGGGGGCACATTGCGGAGGAGTGCTGGCCGACCGGGCGGCTCGCCATCGCAAGGGAGGGCGGATCCGGGTGCAGAGCCTCGGCCTGATTCTGGGGTCGCCGTTCGTGTTCCTGGCGGGATGCTCCGCATCGTTCTCGATGCTGGTTGCGGCCCTGGCCGCCGCGGGACTCTGCAAGGGCATTTACGACGCCATCATCTTCGCCTCGCTGTTCGACGTGGTCGGGCCGGAGGATCGAGGGACGGCGGCCGGCCTGATGAACTCGGTCGGCTGGACCGGGGGCTACCTGGCACCTGTCGCCGTCGGACTGGGCTCAAAATACTTCGGATTGAGTCTGGCGATCACCTCGACCGCCGCGGTTTACTTGTTCGTGGGGCTTCTGGCGTCCCTGCGGCCCACCTGGCCGAGGTTCAGGGCTCTTCTTCCAAGAGATGACCGTGTCGAGGAGAGGGAAGGTCAACTGTCGTGAGCATCCCTGCTGTCGCCAAGCTGCATACCGGCCCCTACCAGTGGATCCGCGGGGGCGATGTCAACGCATTCTTCGGGCTGATGATCGACAACATCAGCGGCATGATCCTGATGACCAGCCTGCTGGTCGGGTTCGGGATGCCCAGGGATTACGTACTCGGGCGGATGATTCCCGGCACGGCGGTGGGCGTGCTGGCCGGCGACCTGATCTTCACGGCGATGGCGTTTCGCCTGGCCCGGCGGACGGGTCGGTCGGACGTGACGGCCATGCCCCTGGGGCTGGATACGCCCAGCACGTTCGGCTCGGTGATCCTGATCATCGGCCCCTCGTTCCAGGCGGCGCTCGGGCGGGGCCTGGCTGCGGAGGCGGCGGCCCGGCACGCGTGGTTTTTGGGGCTGACGATGCTGCTGGCCTCGGGAATCTTCAAGCTGGCCTGTGCCCCGATCTGCGGCTGGGTGCGCCACCTGGTTCCCCGGGCGGGACTGCTGGGCTCGCTGACGGCGATCGCACTGGCGATCATCAGCTTCCTGCCCTTGCTCGATATCGCGGCCTTCCCCGTGGCGGGCTACGTCTCGCTGGCCATCATCCTGGCGACGCTCACCGCACGTTGGCGGCTGCCCCGCAACGTGCCCGGGGCGCTCGGGGCCGTGATCCTGGGGTGCCTGGTCTACTATGGAATGAACCTGGCCGGGCTGGGTCCCGGCCTGGGCGCCGAGGGAGCGCAGCCGTCAAGCCTGCTGCGGCTGGCGCTACCGGCGCCGCTGTCGGCCTGGTGGCAATGGTTCGGGCAATCCTGGCCCGAGGCGCTCAGCTATTTGCCCGTGGCCATCCCGCTGGCGCTGGCAACGGTCGTGGGCGGGATCGATTGCACCGAGAGCGCCGCGGCCGCCGGCGACGACTACTCGACGGGGCAGATCATCGCCGCCGAGGGCGTGGCGACGCTGGTCGGCGGCCTTTTCGGCGGGGTGATCCAGTCCACCCCGTACATCGGTCATCCCGCCTACAAGGCGCTGGGGGCCCGGGCCGGCTACACCCTGGCGACCGCGCTCTTCGTGGGGGCGGCCGGGATTTGCGGCTGCTTCGACTGGATCTTCTTCCTGATTCCCAAGGCCGTCATTTTCCCGATCCTCATCTTCATCGGGCTGGAGATCACCGCGCAGTCGTTCCAGGCAACTTCGGTACGGCACTATGCGGCCGTGGCCCTGGCCTGCGTTCCGGCCCTGGCATACCTTGCCCTGATCACGCTCAACCAGGTGCTGCCCGAGGTGGGCAAGCCGTTTGCGGATCTCAGGCCCCAGACCCAGCACTGGATCGCCACGGTGACGATGCTCTCAGGCGGCTTCATCGTGACGTCTTTGCTCTGGGGCACCTTTCTGACCCACCTGATCGACGGCAGGGTCGAGCCGGCGGCGGCTACCCTGCTCATGGCCGGCGCCTTCGCCTGGTTTGGCATCATCCACTCACCCCTTCCCTCGGGCCCGATCAACGCCCCCGCAGCGGTGCTCCGTCAACTCGGCGCGGAAGGCCGAGCCACCGCCTCGGCACACCAGACTCCCTACCACTGGGCGGCAGCTTACGCCGCCATGGCCTGCACCGTGCTGCTGTTGGGCAGGTTCGGCCATCGCCCGGCGATTCATGGGGCCGATGCGCCCAGATCCGTCTCTTCCGGGCGTGCCTGAGCCGGCAAATTCGACCGACCGGCCATTCGGTCCGAGCTAGACGCCGCGCGGCGCACACCTTAGGCTATTCATAGTCGGGTCCGGTTTATCCTCCCCGGACGCCTGCTCTCGCGCGCGGCGGCTTCACCGGTCTTTTTTTCCCGCTTTGGTTTCAATCGTGAACCCAGATGACTCGAATCTCAGGGGTAGATGAACGTCAGGTTAACCGAAAGCCACATCTGTGCTCAATTGGCACTCTTGGTGTGGCAGACCTTTGCCGGTTCGATCTCTTCGCGTATCGGGCGCTTGTCCGGTTGATATCTTCTCGATGGGCTTGTCATGCATAACGGCATCGGTGTCAGTCCTGGGGTGGTCGTGGGCGTGGCCTACCGAGTGGAATCGGTCCTGGGCCTGAGCGAACCCAAGACCCTCGAAAATCCCGCCCAGATTCCCGCCGAGATCGCGTTCTTCGATCGAGCCGTGGAAGAGGCCGAAGCCGAGCTCGAGGGCCTGGTGCACAGGGTTGCCCAGGAGTTGGGACCCTCGGCAGCCGAGATTTTTCAAACCCACCTGCAGATCCTCGGCGACCCAGGTCTGCTCTCGCGAGTTCATTCGCTCATCGAGCAGAAAAGCTTTACGGCGCTGTCGGCCTTGCATCAGGTCATGAACCGTTATGTGGCCCAGTTTGCCCGGATCGAGCAGGACTATTTCCGCGAGCGGCTCAACGACCTGCGCGACGTGATCTTGCGGATCGGCTCACACCTCACCCGGAAGAAGGAGCCCGTGCCCAATGGAGCCGTCGAGTCGCACGACGACGATGAGCCGGTGATCCTGGTGGCGCATGAGATCCTTCCCAGCCAGGCGATGAGCCTGGGTGATCTGCCAATCGCCGGCATCGTCACGGAAGTGGGCGGCTCGACCAGCCATGCGGCGATCCTGGCGCGCAGCCGCGGGATCCCGGCCGTCTCCGGAGTGGAAGGGATCATGAACGATGTCGCCAGCGGCGACCTCATGGTCGTCGATGGGCGGGAAGGCCATGTGCTGGTTCGCCCGGACCAGGAGGCGACCATGGCCTACCGTAAAGTTCAGCGTGAGTTCTTCCATCTCAAAGACAGTCTGGTCTCGAACCGGGACGAGCCGGCGCGGAGCCTGGACGGAACCCGCGCCGAGCTGCTGGCGAATATCAACAACCTGGCGGACGCCGACGCGGCAAATGCTGTCGGGGCCTCGGGTGTCGGCCTCTTCCGGACCGAGTACCTGTTCCTGACGCACCACGATGTCCCCGGCGAGGAAGAGCAATACGAGTACTACCGACAAATCGTCTTGAATTCGCCCGGCCAGACGGTGACGATTCGCACGCTCGACCTGGGGGGTGACAAGACCGTTCCCTATCTCGGTCGCAGGAGCGAGCCAAACCCGTTCATGGGCTGGCGATCGATCCGCATCTTCTTCGAGAACCCCAAGCTGCTCATCACTCAGATCCGAGCCATCCTGCGTGCCGGGCGACACGGCAAGGTCTCGATGCTCTTTCCGATGGTCACGACCCTGGAAGAGTTGCGCAAGATCAACAAGATGGTGAAGGAGACGCGCGACAACCTTAGGCGGGAAGGTGTACTCTTTGCCGAGGATGTCAAGACGGGCGTGATGGTCGAGGTTCCCGCCGCCGCCTTCTGCATTGAGGCCTTGCTTCGCGAGACCGACTTCATCTCGATCGGCTCCAACGACCTGATCCAGTATCTCGTGGCCGCGGATCGAGACAATCCGAAGGTTGCGCACCTTTGCGAGCCGCTGAGCCCAGCGATTTTCCGGGTTTTGCAGATGGTGCTCGACGCGTGCGCGCGAACAGGAACCCCCGTGACCTTGTGCGGAGAGATGGCCGGTCAGCCGCGCTCGGCCCTGGTGCTCTTCGGTATGGGACTGCGCCGGTTCAGCATGAGCCCGGCCTTCATCCCCACGGTCAAGAACCTGCTGGCGGGAGTCACGACCGCGCAGGCGGAGCGGTTTGCCCACCACGTGCTGCAGCTTTCGACCAGCGATGAGATCCGCTCCTACCTGACGGCCCGGCTGCGGGAGATCTCCAGTACGTTGGAGATTTTTGATTCGGTCTGACGCCGTCCCGCCTGCCAGGCGCGGCCGGCGGTTCGGGACCAGGATGTTGCCCACGGCGAGTCAGCCTGATAGGCTAATGAAGCTTCTCCAAGTGCGGGACCGGAGGGGTTATGCGGCAGGCTGCCAGGCGCTTGCGGCGGCCCGCCGATGTGGTTCAGCCATTCTCTGAATGGCCGGTTCCATGAACTGGGAATTCGATCCGGGCGACTTTCTCACTTTTGAGAAGCCATACTCTTTGCGGAATTGAGTGTGTCTGAAATAAACCATGTCCCCGCAACTACTTAGAGTTCTCGTTCCAGCCAACAGGGAACTGGCATTGCATTTGCTTTGAAGATCGAGAGTGGTTTCCATTCCATGTCGTGGAAGCCTGGCATGACCGTGCGGGCGAGCAAGCGGAGCTAGGACCAAAGCGATGGCAAAACGTCCGAGTGTGCAAGAGATTCTCGAGGCGGCCCGCAAGGGTGGGGCGGCGAAACCCGCGGCTGAGCCGGAACCTGCCGCGGCACCAGCGCCTGTGGGGGAAGTGGAAGAGGTCGAAGCCAGCGCGGTCGAACCGGCGACGGC
>JBAUOX010001097.1:0-11763 GCA_049579985.1 Isosphaeraceae bacterium
TGAGCCGATCGTCGTCAAGCATGCCCGGCTCGAGCGCAACGTCATGATCCGCGATGACCGCGGAACGCTCAACGACCGAACTGACGACCTGCTCATCGGCCCCCTGACCTGGGTCGAGTTCGACGACGACAAGCTGCAGCTCAACAGCGATTCCGACGTGCTCATCGTCGATCGGGACACGCGAATCACCGGGGCCGGGATGCTGATCCAGCTTCGTCCCAAATCGGAGTCTGGGCTGCCGGGCGCGCGCTCTTCCGGTTTCGAGGGAGCCCAGAGCGCACAGATCAACCAGAATGTCCACGTCCTTTTCACCGACGTCGGCAAGACGGGAATCCTGCCAGACACGGCGCAGACCAAGCGCGGGGAGCCGGGAAAGGTCGAGGTCAGGGTCGATTCCCAGCGAGCTCAGAAGAATGGCGCGACCAAGGACCAGGCAAGCCCTGAACCCGTGCCGCTGGACCTCCGTTGCGAGGGTCCGATGCAGGTCGCTTTCCCCAAGCCGCACCTGCCGGTCAAGGAGGGCCCGCCGGCGCCACCGGGTCCCACGCTGGTGCACTTCGAACGCAACGTGGTCGTTCGCCGCGGCAAGCTTACCGAGCAGCCCGATCAACTCGATAGCGACAACCTCGACCTGACCTTGGTCCCGGCTGAGAAGACGGCGCCCGGGCCCGGCAAGGCTCCCTCTACGGGCAGCCAGGCGGTCACGGTCGCCGTCCCCTCCGCGAGTTCCGGCCAGGCCCCGGCTGCCGAGGATGCCGCACGCAACGGAGAGCAGAATGGGATGTTAGGCGACCTGGTCCTTCAGCGCGTCAAAGCCACAGGCCACGCGGTCTGGCTGCGGTCGCCGGCAAAGGGCGTCAGGATTTTTTGCAACGAGCTGCTGCACAAGATCGCCGCGCCCGCGGGCCCGAACCTCACTTACTGGCGCAGCGACCCGACTCGAAAGGTCGTTGTCGAGAAATATGACTACGTCGAGGAGCGCCCCCAAGGACCCGACGGACCGGTCGTGCGCAAGCCCCAGTCGGTCACTCACATCTGGACGGTCGACGCCACCATGGTGGACAGCGGCAGTGGCATGGAGACCGCGAACCTGTTCGCACACGGCCCCGGCTTGCTGGAAACCCGACCCATTCCTGACAAGATGGACAGCCCGCTCAAGGACGTGCCACCCGATCGGACTGCCGTCTGGCAGGATCTGATGATGCTGAAGAACTTGCTCGGGCCGGACCAGAAGATCGTCCAGAAAGAGCTCGTTCTCAAAGGCTACCCGAGGGTCGTGGACCGGGTTCAGCAACAGTCCATCGACGCGGTTGATACGATCGCCGTCTGGCTCAAGCCCAAACCCGCGGAGAGTACCCCGGCAAAGAGTGCGACGGCCAAGGCGACAACCACGGCGACCTCCGGTCAAGAAGGCCAAGGCGATTCCAGCGCGGAGGGCGGCAGCTTCCAGATCCAGCGACTGCTCGCCCTTCGCGACGTCCACCTGGTCGCGCCCTCCAAGAACCTGACCGCTCGCGATCGGCTCGATGCCGATTTCAAGGAAGCGCCCAGCTCGACGATCGCCACGCGATCCACCGCCCAGGGAACCTCACAACCTGCGGCCGAGGCATCCCCATCCGCGGCTGCCGCGGGAGCGGACGCGAGGACCGACGAGCCGGAAGTCGCGGCGATGGAGAAAGAGCCCGAACCCGTAATGGTCGCCTTTGCCGACCGCGTGGAAGCCGACATCCTGATCGACCCCAAGACCGAAACCAAGAACGGCAAGAAGGACAGTACCGTCAAGACCACGAAGGCTTCCTCCTCGCCGTCACCCGGTGATCCTGACTCGAATTACGAGGTTCGCGACCTGCGGCTCTTTGGCAAAGTCCGGCTCCATCAGTACCCGGCGCCCGGCAAGACGAAGGGACAGGATGCCTCCGGCGAGAAGCTCATTCTGCACAACGAGGGACCGGGACGAGCCGTCATCGATCTCTACGATCGTCAAGACCCCGAGAACCGAAAACTCGCACGCGCTACCCCCAGGCCCCCGGCCAAAGTGGTCACCGAGGACATGACCCTCGAGGGTCAGGTGCTTAGACTCAACCAGATCACCGATGAAGCCCAGGCCTTCGGACCCGGCAAGCTGGTCCAGCTTACGGACCGCGGCCTCCTCTCCGACAAGGCCGAGGGCGAAGAGGACCAACCTACCGACCGCGCCGGCGCCGATGCCGGCGCCGAGTCGTCCTCGAAACCGAAGGACGCGCAAACGATCAAACCGAAGCCCAGGACCCGGGCCGGCAAGCCGCAGACCGAGAAGGTTCCCCTGGTGATCACCTGGGGCGAGAAGATGCTCTTCTACGGCAAGTCGCTTGATCCCGAGAACCGACCGGCCGCCAAGGCCGAGTTCTACAAGAACGTCCGTGCCGAGATGGAAGACGGCCTGCTCTACTGCACCAAGATCATGACCACGTACACCGACCAGCCCATCCCACTGGCCGAGCTCGGCAAGATGAGTCAGGCCGGTTCGGCCTCCAAGGCGAAGAGAAAGGCCGATCGAGACGCGGCAGAGGAAGGCGCGGATGCCGAGAAGCCGAAGCCTGAGCTGACCTTGATCGACCTGGTCGGCAACGCGCTGGCCATCAGCCGGAAGGTCGATCCCGAGAAGCCGGTCTTGCTCAGCCTGCAGAAAATCACCAGCGACCACCTGATCTATGACCGTCGAACCGGAGGCTTTCAAAGCCCATGCGCCGGGATGGTCTACCTCTATGACAAGGCAGACGACCCGGAGAAGTCGAAGGGGCCTGATGGCGAAGCACCGGTCGCCAATCGCCGGCCGATTCGACCGGTGGCCGGGAAACCCGGCGACAAACCCGGCGGCAAGGCCCGGGTCCTGCCGCTGGTGCTCACCCAGATCAAGTTCACCCGGGAAATGATAGGCCGGTTCGGCACGGGCAAGACGACCGACAAGACGGCAACCCGCTGGGCCGATTTCTTCGGTGACATCGAGGCGGCGCGCACGCCGGTTGCCAACGAGCGGACGATCGTCAACTACGATCGGCCTCCCCCCGATACCTACTTCCTCACCTCCCAGACCATGCGCGTGGTCAGCGAGCCGCCGCCGCCGGGCTCGCCCTCGAGCACCCCGGCGCGGAATTTCCTCAAGGCCTGGGAAAACGCCTATGCCACGACGAATGATACCATGATCCAGGCCGACATAATCACCTATGATTCGCACAACGACCTGATCTATGCCAACGGGCAGGAGGGCCGTCTCGTCCAGGTGGTGCAGCAATTGGGCCCGGGCCAACTGGGATCTCCCATGCGGGCCGACGCCGTGCGGGTCAATCCCAAGACCGGCGCAGCCGACGTGATCGGGCCTCACGTCCTCCAGATGCTCGACAAGAGAACCGGAACCCGGCCGACCCCCGTGGCCCCGCCCGATCCCAATGCCAAGCCGGCCAAACCCCGCAAGAACCCATACCGTCCGCCGGCCAACAACATCGAGCGCAAGGGCTTCACGGGACGATGACGGCATGTGCAGGTCCTTTCACGGCCCGGCCTCCATACGGACGTCAATGGACCTTGCCCGGTGCTTCTGCCGCACTGCCTGAAACCGCTCTCGACGGCCCGCTCGCCCCGTACCGCAGGTGCCAGCCCTCGGCGGCCCGAACCGCGGCCAACTCATCCTTGCTGAAACCGTAGCGGGCAAACCAGGGCGTTCCGTGCGAGCGAACCAAGGCATCGACTTCGGTCAGCCGCTGTCGCGCGGTCGTCGCGGCGAACTGGCTGCGCGCACCAGAACCCTGCTGGAGGAAGTACTCCTTCCAGAAGGCACGGCCGCCGAGGATACCCGAGGCTCCAACGCCCAGCGCCAGCTCGACCTGCCGGAGATACTCAGAGTAATCGACGCCCGCCGAGAGCAGCACCCAGGGGCGCTCGCTGGCCGCGTCCAGCGCGTGCAGGTTGTCCTCGAGCTGCTCTTCGGATTCGTGGCTCAGCGTGCCGGGAAACTCCGACTTGTAAATGTCGCAGAAGCGGCTGAGCTGACGGGCCGACTCGATCACCGTCCGCGCCTTGCGGTCCAGGTAGCTGGCGTCGGTCATCTGCTCACCGCCGAAAGGAAACGACACGGTCTCGAGAAACAGCAAAATATCGAATTTCTTGCACTCGTTGTAAACATGCTCGACAAGCTGGAACTGATGCTCGGCCGAGATCGGCTCGGTGGGCTCGAACTGGGCCAGCAGCTTGACGGCGTCGGCACCCATCCGCTTGATCTTCGCGACGCTCCAGCCCGGTTCGACGGCCGCCATCGGCGCACCCTTCTGGTTCTTGGGGCTGCTCGTCATCTCGTACCGGACCAGCAGCCCGGTGTCCGGCGGAATGGCCTCCGAGGCGATTGCCGACCAGGCGCCGTAGTAGGCGTCGATCAGCACTCCGGAAGCCGCCGGCGCCAGATTGCGCGTCAGGTCGAGCTTGACCTCGACGATCTCATCGTAGGTGGGATCGCGATGTTCTCCGGTCGCTTGCAACGCCTTGGCTGCCATCTCGATCACGGAACTGATTTGATCCAGGGCCAGGATCGTCAGCGTGCCGTCAGGATTGCTGATCCGTTGCAGGCCGCGCAGCTTGCCCGGCGTCAATTCTTTGCCCAGCAGAACCGTGGCACTGAGGCGAGCTGCGCTCTCGGCTATGGACATCAGAGAGGCTCTTTTCTTCAAGCGTGAGATCTTGCTTCGAAACCAAGGCGCACATTCTAACGTGAAAGCCGCGCTGCCGGGAGGATTGCGAATCGCCGAAGGGGATCTTATGATAAGGGTTGACTCGATCGTTACCGCGTGACCAAAGCCTGGCCTCAGCGGGTCGGGTCCGGACGTTCGAGCCCAAGGAGCGAACGTTCCCCGCAACTGTGTCCGGGTCTGCTCGCTCAGGGGCCGGCACCTGGACCGGGATGGCAGAGGACCATCTTGATCGCATCCACTCAGAACGCGGACACGCTGGCGGCGTCCGCCCCGACCGCGAGGGACGGCCACGGTTGACCGCATATCGGAGAGTGTCCAAGTCATGGCGACTCCCATTGGCGAACTGCTAGGGCCCGAGGCTGACAGTCTGCTGAAACATGTGTGCAAGACCATCCCCAAGCAGTCGCTGCATCTGCCTGGCCCCGACTTCGTTGATCGCATTTTCGTTCCCAGCGATCGCAATCCCCGGGTTCTCAGCAACCTTCAGCGATTCTTCGGTACCGGCCGCCTTGCGGGAACCGGCTACCTGTCCATCCTGCCCGTCGATCAGGGCATCGAACACTCCGGCGGTGCCAGCTTCGCCAAGAACCCCGCCTACTTCGACCCTGAAAACATTGTCAAGCTCGCGCTCGAGGGCGGCTGCAACGCCGTCGCCAGCACCTACGGCGTGCTCGGCATGGTCGCCCGCAAGTACGCCCACAAGATCCCCTTCCTTGTGAAGATCAACCACAACGAGCTGTTGACCTACCCCAACCAGTTCAACCAGGTGCTCTTCGGCACGGTGAAGGAAGCCCATGACATGGGCGCCGCGGCAATCGGCGCCACGATCTATTTCGGATCGGATCAGAGCACCCGCCAGATCATCGAGGTCTCTGAAGCATTCGCGCACGCTCATGAACTGGGCATGGCGACCGTCCTCTGGTGCTACCTCCGCAACGGGGCCTTCAAGAAAGACAAGGACTACCACGTGGCCGCCGACCTGACCGGGCAGGCCAACCACCTGGGTGTCACCATCCAGGCCGACATCATCAAGCAGAAAATGCCGGAGAACAACGGCGGGTTCAAGGCCCTGAATATGGGCGGCACAAGCTATGGCAAGTTCGACGAGCGGATGTACACCGAGCTTTCCAGCGACCACCCGATCGACCTCACTCGTTACCAGGTCGCCAATTGCTACATGGGCCGCGCGGGGCTGATCAACTCCGGCGGTGCCAGTGGCAAGAATGACCTGGCCGATGCCGTCAAGACGTCCGTCATCAACAAGCGTGCCGGCGGCATGGGCCTGATCTCAGGCCGCAAGGCCTTCCAGCGTCCCATGGCCGATGGCGTCAAGCTGCTCAACGCCATCCAGGATGTCTACCTCGACGACTCGATCACGGTGGCCTGATCTGACCTGATCCGATCCTGGGTGTCGGCTCGCAGCGACGACCAGTGCCATCCTGGCATGCTGCAAGGTTGCGGTTGACGTGTATTCTCTTTCCTATCGGATTTGTTGCGCTGGCTCGGGCAGGGTCTCCTGACACGCCCGTCCTCTGCGACCGCAGGTCTCCCGGTCCGCGACCGTCGGCGCGTCACCTGGAGACCCACGGTCGGCCGAAGGGCGGGGTCGGGAGAGCGTCGCCGAACGAAACAAATTCGCAACGAAAAGAGCCGGGGTCAGAGGGCGGTCAAGACCAACTTTGCAGCATGCCAGGCTGACGCTGGCGTCGACCGCCAGTGGGAGCGGCAGCGCGACTCCCATGATGGGGCTCGGGAAGCAGCTCAGCTCAATTGCAGCACCTGGTTCATTCGCCGGACGACGTCCTTCAGGGCGGTCAGGTCGCCGTAATTGACCTCGGCGGTGATCCAGCCCTCGTAGCCGACGTCGATCAGCGCCTGGCGCACCGCCGCCCAATCGATTTCGCCCTCGCCAAGCTTGTAGTCAAACCGCTTGGGCTTGGCGTATTCCTTGATGTGGATTTTCAGGATGCGCTTGCCCAGCTCGTGGATCCATTCCTCGGGATAACCGTACTCGACGACATTGCCGACATCGAAATAGGCGCCGACCGTGGGACTGCCGAATTCATCGATGTAGCGGGCGAACTCGAGGGGGCTCAGCAGGAACTTGTTCCAGACTTCCTCAATGGCGATCTTGACCCCGGACTGCTCGGCAAAGGGGATCAGGTTGCGAATGTTCTCCTGGGACCGCGCATACGCCTCGCGGTAGGAGACCTTCTTGTTCACCACGGCCGGAACGATCAGGACGGTGGTGCCACCGTAGGCCTTGCAATCGAGAAACGCCTGCTGGATTGCGGCCATTCCACGCTCGACGACCTTGGGATCGGGGTCGGATAGGGGCTCTTGCCAGTGTTTGCTGCCGCTGACCCCATGGATCACCAGGCCGGTCTTGTCGCGCGCGGCCAGAACCTCCTTGAGATCGAGCTGGCTGGGGCTGATCAGCTCGACGCCTGCGAAACCGGCCTCCTTGAGTAGTTGAAAGGCGGGCAGGACGGGCCCCTTGGTGACGTTGCCAAGCATGAACGCCTTCTGCCACTGCCCGGGACCCGATTTTAGAGCCGCTCGGGCCGCGATGCCCTGGGGCACGGCAGCGCCTGCCAGGGCGACGGAGCTTGTTTTGAAAAACGTTCTTCGGTCGATGCTCTTCATGTTTGCGACCCCGGGAGAGTGAGGAATGAGGCGCGGATTTCCGCTCACTGCAGCGACTCCGCCAGCTTGGCCTCGAGCAGTTCACCGACCAGCGCAGGGTTGGCCTTGCCACCGGTCTGCTTCATCACCTGGCCGCGGAGAAAGCCCTTGACGGCCTCGGGCTTCTTTTTGCCGCGCTTCAGCTCATCGATGGCCTGTGGATTGGCGTCGATCGCGGCGTCCACCGCGGCGGCGATTTGATCGCGGTCGGACACCATCCGGTAACCGCCCATCTCGATGATGATCTCGGCCGGGTCGCCCGTCTCGATCATCCGGCCCAGGATCTCACGCCCCTGGTTGGTGTTCAGCTCGCCCCGCTCGACCCGGTTGATCAGGTCGGCCAGACCCGCGGGTGCAACCGGAAACTCGGCCACGGACATCTTCTTCTCCTTGATGGTCCGCAGCACATCCTGCTGGATCCAGTTGCTGGCCAGCTTGTACTGGCCGGTGGCGCGGGCCACGTCGTCGTAGTAATCGGCAACGTCCTGCCCCTGTTCGACCAGGACGTTGGCGTCGTAGGGAGACAGGCCGTATTCCGCTTCAAACCGGTCGCGGCGGGCCGCTGGAAGCTCGCCGATCGACTCGCGGATCCGGGCCAGCCAGGTAAGATCGGCGACGACGGGAACCAGGTCGGGCTCCGGGAAGTACCGGTAATCGGCCGCCGTTTCCTTCTCGCGCTGGGGTTTGGTAACCTCTTCAACGTCGCTCCAGCCGCGGGTGGTCTTGGCAGCGTCCTTGATGGTCAGGCCATCGTCCTGCCACTTCTTGTATTGCCGCTCGATCTCATAGATCAGTGCCTTCTCGACGGCGCGGAAGCTGTTGAGGTTCTTGATTTCCACGATTGGCGTGGCAATCGTATCGCCGTCCTTGTGGATGTGCAGGTTGACGTTGGCGTCGCAGCGCAGCGAACCTTCTTGCATCTCGCAATCGGAGACTCCCAGGTACCGCAAGGTGAGTCGCAGCTCCTCGAGACAACCGCGCGCGTCGGCCGGGCTGCGGATATCGGGCTCGGTGACGATTTCCAGGAGCGGGATGCCCGCCCGGTTCAGGTCCACTTCCGAGAGCCCGCCGGCCGCGTGCATGAGCTTGCCGGTGTCTTCCTCGAGATGGACCCGCGTCAAACCGCACCGGCCGCCGCCCCCGCCGTCCTTCCGTCGGGGGATCGCGATCCACCCCCCACGCGAGAACGGCAGGTCATACTGGCTGATCTGGTAGTTCTTCGGCAAATCGGGGTAGTAGTAGTTCTTGCGGTCCCACTTGGTGAACGGGGCGATCTCGGCATGCAGAGCGACGGCCGTCTTCAGCGCCAGCTCGAACGCCTTGCGATTCATGACCGGCAGCGTGCCGGGCAGGCCCAGCGACACCGGATCCGTCTGGGTATTCGGCGGCAGCCCGAACTCGGTGCCGCACCACGAGAACATCTTGCTCTCGGTCTGGAGCTGAACATGAATCTCGAGGCCGATGATGATGTCGTAATCCATACTGTTCCCTACGATTTGTTGAGCAGCTCCGTCAAGTCCGTCAAGTTATGTTCATCTTCGGAGCTAGTTGCATCCCAGTAGATTTCTTCAAGGCTCTCAACTTTATGAATGACCAGGCTGACGTAGTACGTGATATGCGGGATCTCCGGCAGTGCACGCCGAATTTCGTCGAAAGCGTCCGCATACAAGCGGCGCTCGTCGACCGGGTGATTCGTCCCCAGCCTGAGACGAATCCGATCCGTTGCTTCGTCATAAGTTCCCGCAAGAGCAAAATCGTCTGGCGGAATGCCCTGTTTCAGGGCTGCCTTCCGGACAGCCTCGGACAACCTCCGTGCAATGATCCTCAAGGAAGTCTTGATAGCCATGTCCACACTCCATCACGCGGGTTGTCGAGAGCGTTGAGTTGCTCATCCAGATCCGCCGCTTTCAAGGCACTCCTTGGAAGGTATCGTATCTGGGTCAGTCGCTCCCTGGCAAATATCCATCAGGCCCACGCGCGAGCCGCCGCCTCCCCGGCTCATTCCTTTACCCCCGGCCTCTTGAGATGCCAGTCGGTCGCCCGCTCGAAGACGCGGGCGGTGCGCAGCAGTTTTTCCTCGGCGAAGGCCGGGGCCAGGAGTTGCATGCCGATCGGCAGGTTGGACCTCGTCAGGCCGCAGGGAATACTCAGGCCGGGAATGCCGGCCAGGTTGGCCGTGATCGTGTAGATGTCCGAAAGGTACATGGCCAGGGGGTTGGCGGTCCGCTCGCCCAGCTTGAAGGCCGGGGTGGGCGAGGTCGGGCCAATCAGCACGTCCACTTCCTTGAAGGCCGAGTCGAAGTCGTTGCGGATCAGGCGGCGAACCTTGAGGGCCTGGTTGTAATACTGGTCGGCGTAGCCGGCCGAGAGCACGAAAGTGCCCAGCATGATCCGCCGCTTGACCTCCGCGCCGAACCCCTCGGCACGGCTGGCCATCATCATCCTCACCATCGGGGCCAGGTTCTCCTCGCCCGGATACCTGGGCGAGAAGTCCGCGGCGCGGTGGCCGTAGATCGTGCCGTCATAGCGGGCCAGGTTGCTCGAGCACTCCGCCGGAGCGACGATGTAATAGGCTGGAATGCCCGATCGGGAATAAGGCAGCGAGACCTCTTTGAGGGTGGCACCGGCCTGTTCGTAGACCCGGATGGCCTCCCGGATGGCCGACTCGACCTCGGGGTCCAGACCCTCACCGAAGAACTCAGGGACCACGCCGATGCGAAGCGATTCGGGGGGCGTATCAAGAGTCGCAGGGTAATCGGGAACGGAATCGTCCACACTGGTCGAGTCGCGCGGGTCGTGCCCCGAGATGGCCTTCAAGATCAGCGCCGTGTCCGCCAGGTCGTGCGCGAAAGGGCCGATCTGATCGAGCGAGCTGGCAAAGGCGATCAGGCCGTAGCGGCTGACCCGGCCATAAGTGGGCTTGAGCCCGACGATGCCGCAGACTGCGGCCGGTTGTCGGATTGACCCGCCGGTGTCGGAACCCAGCGCAATCGGTGCCAGGCCCGCGGCCACCGCGGCGGCCGAGCCGCCCGACGAGCCTCCGGGAACCCGGGTCTCGTCCCAGGGATTGAGCGTCGGGCCGTACGCGCTATTCTCGGTGGACGAACCCATCGCGAACTCGTCCATGTTCGTCTTGCCGAAGAGGATGGCCCCGGCTTGCTTGAGGCGGCTTATGACCGTGGCATCATAGGGGGGCCGGAACGTCCGCAGCATCCGGCTCCCGCAGGTCGTCGGCTCCCCCTCGACGCAGAGCAGGTCCTTGATCGCCACCGGAACGCCCGCCAGCGGACCGACCGGGTCACCGGACCGGCGCCGCTTGTCGATCGCGCGGGCCTGACTGAGAACGTGGTCGGGATCGAGATGAACGAACACGTTGAGGCGTTTCAGCCGATCGGCGCGGTCGAGCAAGCCTATGACGATCTCTTCGGAGCTGATGGCCCCTTGCTCCAAGCCGGCAAGTAGAGCCGTCGCGGTCGCATTGTTCATCAATTCTGAGTCCTGTACCTGGGCTCGAGTCCGGACCGGTCGCTCACCGGGCACGTCAAGGTTCGCGTCGCTGTCGCCGGCCCGTGAGCCGGCGTGAGCGGCTCACTCCAGAACCGCCGGAACCAGAAAGCTCTCCTGGTTGCGCTGGGGCGCATTAAGGAGCGCGGCTTCGCGGGGCAAGGCGTCGCCGCGGACGTCGTCGCGGAACACGTTGCGGACCTCGATGCCATGAGAGAGCGGTTCCACGTCGGTCGTCTCGAGCTGCTGAAGCTGAGCGACGTAGTCCATGATCGAATTCAATTGCCCTGTGAACATTTGCAGCTCGTCGGGGCTGACGCGCAACCGGGCCAGAAGCGCCACCTTCGCGACATCGTCGATCGTCAATGACATGGGGTTATCGGTCCTCCAACGGAATCCGTTCGAGCGGATTGGATGCCTGCTTCCGGGACGAGCCGCGCTGCGGCGTCCGCAAGCCAATGACGCCAGTCTGCCAGATTCAGCCGGGGCCTTCAAGGTTCGCCCACGGCGGTCGCTGGCGCGCGGCGGCGGGAGTTTGACGATGGCGTATATTCTATTCTAGGATTAGGCATCATTATCCGCGCCCAGGCTTCTGCCGGGCGGAAACGACCTCTGACAATTTTCCGGACCAGGAATCGACTTCATGAGTCTGAACGGACCAGTTGCGATCATCCTTGCCGCGGGACAGGGCAAGCGAATGAAGTCGGACAAGGCCAAGGTGCTGCACGCGGTCTGCGGCCGGCCGATGATCGGCTACGTGGTCGACGCCGCGCGCGGCGCGGGAGCCCGGACAATCATCGTCGTCATCGGCTGCGCCGCCGGCCAGGTCCTCGAGAGCCTGCGCGGCGAGCCCGAC
>JBAUOX010001098.1:0-5197 GCA_049579985.1 Isosphaeraceae bacterium
TGCTGCTCTGGCTCCAGGAGGTGGCGTTCTCGATGTACGAGCTTGTAAAGATAGCATTGTGTGAAAGGTCTGTGCCAGAACGACTTACGTGCTAGCTCTCCGAACCAATTAAGAGGAATCTACTGAAATTCATCATCTTCGCTTTTGGCAAGGGTCGATCACTCTGCCCACATAGCAACGATTCGGAAAAGTTGGGAGAAATGATTGCCAGCCTAGGCAATCTTATTCCGATCTTCGATCTGAGGAGTCTTGAAGGGTTGTATCATGATATCAATATCTTTATACAGAATGTAGGCGGCGATGCATCTTACATTATGCTGGGAAGAAAAGAAATCAATGCGGGATGGGGAAGGGAACTTTCTGCAAAGGGTTTCGAGATCATTCGGGCCGGTGGCCACCGCTTCAAGACATCGTTGCTTGACATCAACTTATTTGCAGTGAAAACGGATTTCTTTGCAGACGAGGCGTCGGATCAACTTCAAAATGATATGTTCCTATCATTGACTAATCCAGCCCATGAGTACACTAAAGATTTATTAACACGTGAACGTGATCTTCAGTTCGACACAATTAAGCGGTTCGTCGATTCCAGGCATCGAACGTCGTTGCTCGTCGAGTTCGTGATGGCAGCGAGGGATGGTAAGGTAATCCTGTGCCCCTATCATGGGCATGCTATCCATGATGTCGAGATGAAACCTAAGACTGTGCTCGTTGGTCGCCCCGCCGTGATCGCACAAAATACACGAGCAGCATTTTCAGATGAGATCGCTGCATTAGAAGAATTGGTCAATGATGCGACAATTAAAGAGCACGCAATACAAAAATTCCTAGAAGAACATCCTAATTTTATTAGAGGGTTAAATTATAATAATATATATCCACAGATTGTATTAGAGCGTGAGAATGATGGGTCGCTGATACCAGATTTCATTCTTGAGCCTTTTGAGGGTGGATTCTGTGACATCCTCGACATCAAGTTGCCTAAGCAACGGCTGTATGTCGGCGGTAAAGATCGCGGCCAGCTCGCTGCCGGATTGCATGAGGTTGCGGCTCAACTTCGAGAATATGCCGCCTACTTTGAGCAAGACAAGTACCGCCGGTTTGTCCGCGAAAGATACGGCCTGAAAATTTACCGACCCCGACTAATTGCAGTCATAGGTCGTGACATTAACCAGTTGAGCGCCGAGCAATTCCGCCGAGCAATAACTGCCTACGACAACCTGCAATTTATGACGTTTGACGAATTGATCCGCCATGCAAGAAATCGGATCTTGGTTTGAACTGCGGATCGCTGAGGATTTCCAATACACACGCAAAGCCGATGGCGAGCGTCAGGAAAGACGTTTCGGCTCTGGGTAACATAACGCCCTTTATGTTGCCCGTCCTCGCAGGGCCAGGGTGGTTGCATGATCGCTCAGGCAGAGGCGCGAATCGTGCCGTCGGCGTTGATATGGTCGCAGAAAGTGACGTAAATAATATCAAGTGCAAAATTGGCTTCGTATACGAAACCGGCGAGGAATGATTCGCTATTGCTTTGGATGATGTAGACCGCACTCCCGCTTATCCCGCCGTAGCTCGTGATCGGCGTCGCCCCTTCCGGGGTTCGCATCTCGGAATCGCCGTGGATATCGGCTAACGAAAAGTGCCTGTCGGTGACCGATGCGACATACCTTCCCATAGTCAGCGGTCGAATCCCGAGGCTGTCGCCAAGCGGAACCCGCCCCTCGCCCGGGTAGCCGTAAATAAGGGCGGGCATGCCGACCGCCGGGCGAGGCGGCGGCCAGGAATTCCACGTTGAGAACAGCTTTCCCTGACGCCGGACATGCGACACCGGGATTTCGAGCACGGCGAGATCGCGTTCTCTATCCCGGCTGACAAGTCGATTCTCGGAAATGTCGAGGAAGCCGAGGCCGCCTCTTCCCGACATCAGCAGCAGGATGGAATCGGAAGCGGCCCGCCGAGTCTGGAATGCCTCGTAGACATGATTGTTCGTAACAAGAAATTGGCCCGGCCCGGTGTTGATCAGCGAGCCGGTACCGTTAGCGATGATGCCTTGCGGCGTCAGGTTGGCTGTATCGGCGATGGCCAGCATGACCGTGAAGGGTGCGATGCAGGTCGCACAGAGCCTGTCGAGGTCGCCCAGCAGCAGGTTGAATTCCTGGTCATTCATGATGACGGGGGCCGTGATTAGCATCGGGCGGTGGTGCCGTAGCGTCGGTCGTCAGTTCCGCCAGGTGGTCAGCGTGAGCGGATAGCCAATCTAAGGATGACTGTTCGGGTCATCGACCGCCAGACCTTCGGCCAAGGCGGCGGCGTTGAGATCAACGTCGGCCGAGAGCAACGTCAGCGATGGGAGCCGAGCCTGGGTGTCGAGTGCCGCAGCGAGCTGCACGGCGTCATAGCCCCGCAAGGCATGTTTTCTCGCCAAGGATGCGGCCTGGGTCACCAGGGGGGCGGACACTTCGATGATGAAGTATTGGCGGGCGAAGTCGAGCTGAAAATCGGCGACGGCGGTCGCGGCGTCGTGGGGCGTGATCGAGCCGCCACGTTCTCGCCGCGTGATGGCGGCGACCGTCTCCGCCAGGGTGATCCGCACGATGATGAGCGAATGCCCGGCGGCGGGTGCGGCCAGGGCCTGCACCCAAGGGGTGCCGGTCTCCTGGACGTATCGCTTCAAAACCGTGCTGGTGTCGAGGAAGAAGGCCGGCACCGTTAGCGACGCTCGCGGAGGGCGGTTACGGAGATGGGTTCGCCTTGGATGGGGACGGCCCGGCGGTTCCGGTAGGGGGCCAGGTCGGTGATCGGCGGCTTGATCTCGCTGATGAGACCGGCGTCGAACAAGCGTTGCTGCACCTCCTGGCTGCTGAGCTCGTCGCGGCGAGTGGCCGGTGCTCCAGGCGGTTGCTGGGCCTGCCGATGTCGCTCCAAGGCGTCGAGGATCACGTCATCCTCAGTGCGGAAGCGGCCCGCCAGGACTTGGTCGTGCACATAACGCTCCAGATGCTCGGGTAATTGGATCGTCATGCCTTGGTTTCTCCTCCGGTTTCCAGCTTAGCACAATGGTCTGGCGATGCCAAGGCGGGTCTTGATTGCGTGCGTCCATGTGCCACATCTGGGGTGGGCACCCCCGCCCGAACCCGGGATCCAATCGGGGTGTTGGATGGTGTAGGCGGACGTCGATCGCCCTCTTAAGATGGCGACGGGCTTGCGATTAGGCGGGTTTCAGAGAAGACGGCCAGGGTTACTCGAAGACGAAGGCACTGAAGGCACTGGCCACGCACTTTCGACCGGGACAAATAGGGAACCTAGGATGCCACGTTGGTCTTTGGACGACATCGCCGAGACGTCCACAGACACCCCATGTTCTTTATCTTTTCCAATCTTGAGTGCCTGGCCAAACCTACCTGGCTGGATTCCGCGGCCCTGCTGCGCGGTGATCTGCCCACCGTCCTGGCCCTGGTCCAGCAAGGCCTGGACTCCCCGGAGCATGCGGAGTTCACCGCCCGCCTGAGGCAGCCTCGAGCCGAGCCGGCGGGTTGAGTGTCTGTTCCTGCGAGTCGAAGCCGGTAGGATGATGAACGTGAATCGCCGGGATCTCGCCTTCAGGAGTAAGTAGCCATGTCTGTCTCAGTCACGCGGGCCGAGCCCAGCACGCATGCCGAGCCGCTTGTGGGAACCGACATGATCCCTCCGCTTAACGAAGGCGATCATCTGACCCGGGAGGAGTTCGAGCGGCGCTACGATGCGATGCCGCATCTCAAGAAAGCCGAGCTCATTGAAGGAGTCGTCCACGTGCCTTCACCGGTCCGATGCGACCATCATGGAGAGCCGCACTTGACTCTTGGAGGTTGGCTCTTCCATTATCGATGGAAGACGCCCGGCGTCCGGGCGGCTGACAACTCCAGCGTGCGCATGGACATGGGCAACATGCCTCAGCCGGACTGCCTCATGTTCATCACGCCCGAATCTGGGGGGCGGGCCAAAGTTGACGAGGACGGCTACGTCAATGGCGCTCCGGAGCTCATCGCCGAAGTCGCCGCCGGCAGCGCCCACTACGACCTGCACGATAAGCTCGAGGCTTACCGCAGAAATGGAGTCCGCGAATACCTGGTCTGGCGCGTCCTCGACGGGCAGATCGATTGGTTCGTCCTGCGCCAGGAAGGATACGAGCGGCTCGCCCCGGCGGCAGACGGGACCCTGCGCAGCACGATCTTTCCCGGTCTGTGGCTCGACCCAGCCGCACTCATGCGCGAGGATCTCGACACGCTGATGGACGTGCTCCAGCGCGGTGTGGATTCCCTGGAACACGCGGACTTCGCCGCGAGCCTCAGGCAGCCTCGATCCGAACCGGGTGGTTGAGATCTGATGGGGCCAGGGATCGCAAGAAGATCGGGTCGGAGACGCGGCCATTCGGCGTATGGCGCCGGTGCGGTGCGGTCCGGGACCATGGCGGGCTTGCCGGTCAATCCGGGTGTCCCAATCCCATCGCCCATTGATTCAGGCGACGGTTCCAGGCGGCCTGGCGCTCCGTGGCCGCCTCGTTCAGCCACCGGAGGACATCCTCGGCGCGGATGTGCAGGAACCGGCTTTCCTCGATCGGGGTGTAAGTTCCGTCCCCCCGGAGCTGCTCGATGATCAGCTCCTGGCCTTTGACAAGCCGCCAAACCTCGGTGACTCCGAGATCCTTATAGATTGCGGTGCGATCGACCTGGGGAGGACACATGTCGATCTCGATCGCCAGGTCGGGGTGGGGATAGTCGGCCGCGTTCATCGACCCCCGGGCCAAGGCCTCCCTGGCCACCCGGATCTTCTCGGGGTCGAAGTAGTACGACAGATCGGCCTCGAGACCACGAATCTCGGTCTTCCAGGTCGTCTGGCCGCAACCCACAGAGTCGAGGTCCAGGCCCATCGCCACCGCATTCACGATCTTGCCGAGCAATTCCTTGTATAGCTCATGGATGTTGCCGGTGACCATGATCTCTAGATCCTTCCCGTCATAGATTAGGCGGAAGGGTGGGCTCTCGCCGGTCGCTTCCGAGAGTTGCTGGTAGGTGTGCCAGTCCACTCCCGGGAAGACGGTACGCTGATCGCCATCCTGGACAACAACGAACGCCGAGGAAGGTGCCGGGCCCGCCGGCATCGTCATCGGTTCAGGCGGTGTGATCGTGGACACGGTTCACTCCTGTTACTCGAAGAA
>JBAUOX010001099.1:0-8842 GCA_049579985.1 Isosphaeraceae bacterium
TTGCTGTCGCTCATTGAGGTGCGGAAACAGCAAGGCGTACTTCCGCTCAAGTTCTTCGGCTTTGCTCATTCTCGTATCATACCTTCTCCTCCCTCGTTTGTAACGCTTAATTTTTTGCGGGCCCTTACGGATATAGTCTCACTGCAAAGGAGCGTATGGCAATTTCTGCGACTACGAGATCGGGCCGAATAGAACCTCTCCCTGGAAGGTCTGATAGCCAGCATGGACTCACGCTATTGCCAGGCAGAGCGGTAGGGCGTTCTTGAAGGCATTAAATCCAGTCTCGATAATAATAAGTGACCAGAAGGTGCCGAACACTAATCGAAGATTTGAGAAGCAGTTTGGATCGATGATTCTCATTTTCCGGTTCGTCTGCTATTCCTTTTCAGGATTCTGGGCCTCGGACGGTTCCACGGGAAGCTCCGATACCTGATCAACGACCAAGAGAGTCGGCTGAAATCTGGCAACAAACCGGTGTCGAAGATACCTCTCTCCCCGAGTTGATGTAGGGTTCAGGCCATGTCGAACATCATCTGGGCTGTGCTCGGGTGGGTGAAAGAGAACACTTGGGACCGTTGGTTTGAGAAGGTCGTCACCGAGAGCATTAGGAAAATCAGTGAACATGCTGGCGATGTTGTGGTCAAAAGAGTCGATGACGCCATCGACAAGAAAATTGGCGACAAGGACGGATCTCCTCCCTCGGGCGAGACCACACCGCCCGCATCCAAGGTTCGCTTCAAGGGCCTGCGTTCGTACGACGAGCTGGACGCCGATTTCTTCCCCGAACTGCTTCCCGGTCCTCGGGGTCAAGATGGGCTTCCCGAGAGCATTCGCTTCTGGAAAACCCGCATCGAGCAGACTGACCCGGAGAAGACTTTCCGTGTGGGTGTGATCTACGGACCCTCGGGATGCGGGAAATCTTCGCTCGTGAAAGCCGGCATCCTGCCCCGCCTGACCAAGCAGGAAGCACCTCCATTGCCTACCAATGGAACCCACTTGGAGAAAGTTGCGGTAGTCCCGGTTTTCGTCGAAGCTACGGCCGAGGACACGGAGGCCCGGCTGCTCAGAAGCGTGCGACGACATTGCCCCGTGTTGCCGCCCAAGTCGATGCTGGTGCCTACCCTGCGGGAAAAGCGGAAAATCCCTGCGGGGAAGAAGGTCCTAATCGTCCTTGATCAGTTCGAGCAGTGGTTGCACGCCAAACCAGACTACGAGAAGACGGAACTGGTGCAAGCCCTGCGGGAGTGCGACGGCGAGCGAGTTCAATGCATACTACTGGTCCGGGACGATTTCTGGACACCGCTCAGCCGGTTCCTCAAGGCGCTGGAGGTACGGCAGGAAGAGGGCCGGAACATGGCTTTGGTCGATCGGTTCGATCTGCGACATGCCAATTGGGTGCTAGTGGCCTTCGGCCAAAGCGATGGGATGCTGGACACCTCGGGACGATTGACCAGGCAGCAAACCGCCTTCGTCCAACAGTCAATCACAGGCTTGGCCCAGGAGGGCAAGATCATTTGTGTGCGGCTGGTCCTCTTCGCCCAGATGGTCAAGGGCAAGCCTTGGACCCCCGCCACGCTCAAGTCCATCGGGGGCATCGAGCGTGTGGGGGTAACGTTTCTGGACGAGACGTTCAGTGACCGGAACGCCTCGGTACGCAACCACAGGCATGAGAAAGCTGCCCAAGCCATTCTGAAAGCCTTGCTTCCCGAACAGGGGGCCGACATCAAGGTGGCAATGCGACCGCAGCACCAGCTTCTGCAAGCGTCCGGCTATGCCCATCGTCCCGAGGACTTTGAAGAGTTGCTGCACATCCTGGACAGCGAACTCCGGCTGATTACTCCGACTCCTTCACCCAGACCGGACTCCGAAGAGGAGACACTGACGGCATTCCCCGAGCGACAACAATACTACCAACTCACCCACGATTATCTGGTTCCGGCAGTGCGGGAATGGCTGAGACTCAAGCAGACAGAGACCCGGCGAGGGCGAGCGGAACTACGGCTGGCAGAAAGATCGTCGCTCTGGAACGCCAAGCCCGAGAGCCGCCATCTGCCGTCTGTCTTAGAGTGGGCGAGCATCCGTCTGCTGACCAAAAGGGGGGACTGGACCGAGCCACAACGCCGGATGATGCGCAAAGCAGGGTGGGTCCACGGGTGCCGGACCCTCGTCGTCCTGATCTTGCTGGGCTTGCTCACCTGGGGCGGGATCGAGGACTATGGTACGATGCGGGCGTCGAGCCTGGTGGACTCGCTCCTAACCGCCAACACGAACGATGTTCCCGCCCTCGTCCGGCAAATCGCTGGTTATCGCCGCTGGGCGAATCCTCGCCTCAAGACACTGGTTCAGATCGCCGACGACAACAGCCTGGTGAAACTCAACGGCAGCCTTGCGCTGCTTCCGGTCGATCCTTCTTATCTTGCATTCCTGGAAAAGCGCCTCCTCAACGCTGCCCCCGCCGAATTCCCCGTGATCCGGGATGCCCTTGAACCTCACCGATCCACCCTGATTCCTAATCTCTGGTCCGTCCTCGATTCATCCAAGCCGGGCGAAGTGAGGCTGCTCCCGGCGGCGAGTGCCCTGGCGGATTACGACGCCGCTAGCCCTCGCTGGGAGTCGGTGGGTGGCAAGGTGGCGCAAGCCCTTGTCAGCGTGAATCCGGTTTTAAGCGGTCTCTGGCTCGACG
Source organism: Isosphaeraceae bacterium (assembly GCA_049579985.1). GTDB lineage: Bacteria > Planctomycetota > Planctomycetia > Isosphaerales > Isosphaeraceae > Aquisphaera. The sequence continues at coordinate 2,684 of JBAUOX010001099.1, forward strand.
CCCTCCGCCCAGTACGAGGCAAGCTCAACGCCCCCTTGGCGGCGATCTTCCGGGACAAGGGACGCCCCGAGGATGAACACTCTCTTGCGACCAACTTCCTGACCAATTACGCAAGCGACGATCTGAATTTGATCGCCGACCTACTGATGGACACCGACCCCAAGGCGTTTGCCGAGTTCTTCCCCATCGCACAGCGGCAGGAGGCAACGACCGTACCGTCGTTCCAGAGGGAGATCACCAGGAAACTCACTTTCTCGTGGAATGATCCTCCCCTCGATCCCTCTTGGATCAAGCCGGACGCCAGTCTCGACGGCAAGATCGCATCTGCCCTGGGAATGCTCGCCGAGCGCTTCGCCTTCTGCCAGACGATGCCCCTGGACGAGTTCCTCACAACCGCCGAGGCTATCCGCCCCTCGGGCTATCGACCGATCCGGTTCCGCCCTTACGCTGATGGCAAGTCGGTGCGTGTGGCGGCGGTCTGGACCCGTGACGGGCGTCCTTGGCGAATGGCTCACGATCAGTCCGCCGACGAGATTCGCCAGACCGACGAGCGGAACCGCAAGGAGGGATATCTTCCGTTCGATGTCGCCGGATACTTGGCTGCGGGTGGGGATGACGGCAAACCCACTTCCCTCTTCGCCGCCCTGTGGGCGCAGAGGACAGGACCAGATGACGATGCACGCATGGTCCTGACGTCATCCGTCGCCGAACTCACGAAGGTCCAGGAACAACTGATGGAAGCCAGGCTGTTCCCCCTGAGCTTTCATGCCTGGCGGCAAGCGGATGACAAGTTGAGCTACTCCGGCGTCTGGCACAAGACTGCGACGGGAACCTCCGACACGGCTAACGGTCTGTCGGAAGCGGACCTCCCCGGCGTCGTCGCTCAGCAGTCTGGCTCCCTGATCGACCTTGATCTCGCTACGGCACCTCCGCCGCCCAGCACCAAGGATCGTGCCACTTCGGCTCTGCAAGTGGCGGAAGCCGCTCTCAAGGCGGAGCCGGATGATCTCAACGCTCGTTTCGGTCGGGCGACCGCTCACTTCCAGCTTGGCGAGAGCCAGAAAGCGATCGACGACCTCAATGCCGTGATCGAGAAGGCACCGCAGTTCGCCTTCGCCTATCAGTACCGAGCCATCGCCCATGCTCGGCTGGGACACAAACAGCAGGCAAAGGCTGATCTGGCGCAGTTCCAGAAGGGCGACTCCACCGAGAGTTCCCGGCTCTACCTGGCGGTCGTCGTGGCAGCGGAACTGGACGAGGGAACCGACAAGGCGTTCGAGGCGCTCGAAGCAGCACTCAAGAAACAGCCCCAGGAAGCCCTGTTGCATTACTATGCCGCCTGTGCCTACGCCCTGGCAACTCAGGCTGTTGCCTGGAAGGACCAGGCGAGGGGTAAGTCGCTGTCCGAACGAGCCCTCAGCTTGCTCCGAACGGCGATCCAGAACGGCTACTCCGACTACAAGCACATGCAGGAAGACGCCGACCTCGACCCTCTGCGAGAACTCCCGGCGTTTGCCGTGATTATGAAGGTGGGTCACCTGGACCGCTCCTACGCCGCCGTCTGGACGGGCCATTTCCGGTTCGAGGCGAGACCCCTCCTCAGTCTCGATTCGACCGCTCACCTCCAGCGGTGCCGGGAACTGGTAGCGCAGGGCTACCGCATGGTCGCCCTCTCGGTCGCCAGGACTTCCCCCGAGGGACCTCCGGTCACCGCTTCGGTCTGGCACCGCCCGGTGATCACGGAAGAGACCAGGGACCGACTGGCGGAACGGCAAGCTCGGGCGGGGGTCGCACTGGTTCGCATGGGCAAAGCTGAGGAAGTCTGGCCCCTCCTGCGGCACAGTGCTGACCCCCGGCTGCGGAGCTTCATCGTCAACTGGCTCAGCCCTCTTGGAGCCGACCCCAAGATCCTCGTCGCCGAACTGGACCGTCTCCCTGCGAACGCCCCGCCGACTCCCGCCGAGGGACAGCAACTCATGGATGCCATCCTCTTCCACCCCGAGACCTCGCAGCGTCGGGCGTTGATCCTGGCGCTGGGGACGTACGGCACGGAGGAGCTGTCTTCCGGTGAGCGGGAGCCACTGATCGGCAAACTGCTCGATCTCTACTGCAACGATCCCGATTCAGGCATTCACGGGGCAGTGGAATGGACCCTGCGGCAATGGAAGCAGGATGAAAAACTCAGGAACCTCGATGCCGAGTTCAGCAAGCTCAAGGACCAAGGCAACCGCCGCTGGTATGTGAACAGCCAGGGGCAGACGTTTGCCGTGATCGAGGGGCCGGTCGAGTTCCAAATGGGCTCGCCGCCGAATGAGCCGGAGCGATTATCCGAGGAGATTCTGCACCGCCGGATCATCCCCCGCCGGTTCGCCATCGCTACCCAGGAGGTGACGGTCGAGCAGTACCAGGAGTTTGTGAAAGAGAACCCGGTGAAGGATCATGCCAATAATGACAGGTACAGTCCCGACCCCAAAGGCCCGATGAATGGGGTGAGGTGGTATCATGCCACCGCCTATTGCAACTGGCTGAGCCGGAAGGAGAACCTGCCGGAATGTTACGAGCCGAACGACCGGGGCCAGTATGCCGAGGGGATGAAGATCCGTGCCGATGCCCTGCAACGGACAGGCTACCGGCTGCCAACCGAGGCGGAATGGGAGTATGGGTGCCGGGCAGGGGCGGGGACCAGCCGATATTACGGGTCGAATGTGGACCTGCTGGGGCGGTATGCATGGTACCGTGCCACGTCGGGGAATCGGGCTTGGGCGTGCGGCAGCCTGTTGCCCAACAACCTGGGGATGTTCGACATGCTGGGGAACGTCAATGAATGGTGCCAGGACCGGGCTTTGCCGTACGGGCCGGGCGGAACTTCCATGATAAATGATAATCTCAATGATATAGAATATATAAATGACAAGACCGCTCGTATCGTGCGGGGCGGGTCGTTCGACGATCTACCGGCGTTCGTCCGCTCGGCGCTCCGTCTCTGGAACGCCCCGTCGTACCGTAACACTCTCTACGGTTTCCGCCCCTCCAGGACTTACCCCTGAGTTACTTTACCACTTCCGCCTTGTGATTATTAAATTGACATATTATAATTAGATTGCATTCCCGAAAACAGCCACCCAGCGCAGCCGGGCCGGAATCGAAAAATCGGATGCTACTGCCAATTTGGCAGTTGATTATGCGTTGAATCACTGATGAAAACTGGGTTTCGGGCATGGTGAATCGGGTCGCCGAGGGCACACTGCAAGGGAAACCAACATTTTAACAGAATTATAGCATTATACTTAAAAAAGTCAATGAAAAAAGACCAAGAACTGATCGTGATCACCAAGACCAACGACCTGATCCTCTGGTCCTGCAACCACACGAGTAAGTTCCCCCGCAACCACCGCTTTGTGCTGGGCGAGCGGATCGAGCGGAACCTCTACAACCTGCTGGAGACGCTGATCCGTGCGAAGTACAGCAAGCAGCGTCAGCGGCTCTTGGAAGACGCCAACCTCACGCTGGAGATCCTCCGGTTCCAGATGCGGCTGGCGAAAGACTTGCAATGACCGAAGGCGGGGCGAATCCTTGAGGGCAGCCCTTTCGTTCACCGGACGACCTGATCAAAATCAAGTGCATCAGCGATCGTCGTTTAACCCAGAGCCGCTGGCATGTGAAATTATTGGTGTCAGTTCTTTTTTCTGAAATTATTGGTGTCAGTTCTTTTTTCGGTGAAAAAAGACCTGACACCAATAACCCTCCGACACCAATAATCCTCCGTCGCGGAATCTTCATCCTTCTCCTGCTCCTAACCCTCTTCCTAATCCTCATCGTCCTCTTCATCTTGCTCTTCTTTGGGCAAGGAAGTGGATCACGTAGGCCCGGCTTTCCAGCCTGACAAGCCGGCATCGTCAGCCTGGAAAGCCGGAACTCCTTTGTGGCCGGCGTAATACTCACCCACGCGGGCCAGTGCTTGATTGATGACCTGGTCCGAGAGATACATGCCCGAGAATCGAAGGTGTTCAATAACCGGGCGGGCGAGTGATACCTGGCCGAGTTGCTTGGCCAGGAGGACCAGCCCAAGAGTGCCGATCACGGGAATGTTCAATTTCCGAGCACAACGCCGAGCTTCCCGATCATCGATCACGGCCCAGGCGCCTTGCTCACTCGCCGCAAGCGTCAGCACAGCAGATTCACCGGGCCCAAGATCCCAGGCATCGATCTCGGGATCGACGACCGGTGCAGGTACCAGTTTGAGCCATTCCAGCTCATGAATTGCTTTCACAGTCGGATCGTCAGCTCCATGAGCCTGAATCTCCAGGAGGACTGGCTCGGGCACAACAACCTCAGTGGCCCCCTCCCGCAGCATCTTCAGGAGCCCCACGCGGGCGAGAAAGACCAGGGGGGATGTGTTCACAAATCGCCTGCCGAGCAAGTTCGACCTCCTCCATCAACTCGTCGACATCGACGTGAAAAGCCGGTAGCCTGGCTGCCGCCAGTGCGTCAATGAGGTCGATCCGACTCACCCCCGCGATCTGGGCGGCCTTCTCGTGTGAGATTCGGCCTTGAGAGTACCAGAGCATCGCGGCAGCCAGCCGCATCTCCCGGCCCAGCTCCTGGGGAGAGCGATGCAGTGCCTTGAAGGCATCGTCGGGAACTTCGATCGTGACGGTGGCCATCGTAATTCTTTGGTTCAATCGGATTCGTTCAGTGTGCGACTCTTGCAGTCGTGTGGCAGGATGCCCCACCCAGCATTGTGATCATACTCGGGTTCCTCCCGCTCAGTCCACCGGTGCGAGGTGCCAGATGGACGCCGCCACGCACGGCCTTGCCGTCGCGCCCAACCCGGCCAACGCCGGCGTCTACGACGAGTTGTTCGGGCACTATGTTGAGCTGTACAAGAGGCTCAATGTAGGCTGATGGGAGGGAGCTCTCATCGGCAGGCTGGAAGCGGAAAAGGCTCCCGATTGCCCGCCAGGGCAGAACGCTCCTCGTCGATCTCCACTCAGGTTGGCCTGCCCCCGGACCAGCGGCCGGGACAAGACCACATCATCGCGAGGACGGCGCCACCTCGACTCTGAAGTTTACTCCCAGGCCACGGGCTGTTTCCGCTTCGCCCAGAGTATCGAACGCCTCGTCGTGGGCCTTGCCGCACAGGTCTTGGGCGCGGATAATCCCATTCTCCTCGTCTTCGCCGATCGCCGACTAGCCGCAATCAAAGGGGGAGGTATTCGACTCGATCGCGGATATCATCCGGATCATAGATCCCGGCGATCAATCCCAGGTCGCGGACCGCCTCGCCGATCGACAGATCCAACTGGTGGCCATAGACCAACCCGGAAAAGGATCGATTCCCGTGTTGCCACTGGTGGGCGATTGCCAGCAAATCATCGTCCTGGGAAAAGAAAACGCGTCCAAGTTGGCTGGCCCGATCGAGCAAGCGGTCGTCGTCCCAGGTCGTGGTTCCATCATCGTGGCAGGTCAAGACGTCGACCCCTCGCCGACGAAGCCCTTCGGTGATCGCGACATCCACATGATGATTCATGTAGAGCTTGATGCTCACGGGAGCAGGCCCCGCTCCCGAAGCTTGCGCCGGCCCGGCGACTCTCCCGCTCCGGCCCGGAGCCTGGTGGCGCGTTCGTGCCGGTTCGCGATGTCACGGTCCATCTCCTGCTTATGGTCGAAGTAGTATGCCAGCGCCGAATGGATCTGGCCCAACGACAAATCGGGATGATGACGCTGAATCTCCTCGGCATCCCAGCAGTGTGCAATCCGGTCGAGTACGATCATGCGGACTTTGATCCGCGTCCCAGCGATGATCGGTTCGCCCTCGGCATTCGGTTCGATGTGGGCGTAAGACACGGTAGCCATGATGAACTCCCAGCGACCGGAAATGAGCGCGACGAGCGCCTACTCCCTCATACTATCGACTCCCCGACTTGCTGGCCAGACAGGTCGTCATCGCCTTCGTTGCACGCTTGGATCGGCGTGAGATGCTCGTGTCGAATTCGGCTTTCCCAGCCGATCATTTCTTCGGGCCATTCGGTGCTTGACCGGCCAGTGGACCCTCTCGCTGAATCATGTCGCGGTCAAGTGGAACTACGCCCGGCCCGACGGCGGCTGGCCCCTTGCTTTGATGACAGCCGTGGGGCTTGGCGACCTGCCGGGCAAGTG
>JBAUOX010001100.1:0-2884 GCA_049579985.1 Isosphaeraceae bacterium
CGGCACGACGGCGTGCGTCTCGGGGTCGTGCCAGCCCACCCAGACAACCTTGAAGCCTACGTGCTCGACGGTGATCCGGCAGATTTCCCGGAATAGATCCTCGCGCGTCGTGACGCGCAGGATGGTCTGGTTGACCGCGCTCAGGATGGCATAAAGCCGGTTCGTCCGCTCCAATTCCCGCTCGCGGGTCAGGCGCTCGGTGATATCGCGGACGATGCCGACCGCGCTCCATTCGCCCCGGAGTCGAACTGCGGCCACGGAAAACTCGACGGGGAAGCGGCTACCGTCCTTGTGCACCGCCTCCCGTTCGAGCAGCTTTCCAACCGCTTCCCCCTGTCCCGTCCTGAGGAAATGGGGCCGCGCTTTCTCGTAGAGCTCGCGATCGTGCGGGGGTACCAGAAGCTGGTGCAGGTCGCGGCCCAGGATCTCCTCACGCGTGTAGCCGAACATCCGCTCCGCGGCAGAGTTCCAGTGCCCGACCTGGCCCGCCGAGTCCATCAGGATCAATGCGTCGAGCGCGGTGTCGCTGATGACTCGCAGCGTCTCCTCTCTGGCCCGCAATTCCTCTTCGTCGCGCTTGCGGTCGCTGATTTCCCGCGAGTTGACGATGACTCCGCAGACCTGGTCCTGCTCATCCAGGAGAGGACTCCCCACCCTTTCAAACCAGAGGTATCTGCCGTCGGCATGACGAAACCGTAATTCTCCGCGCACGGAAACCCCATGTTGGATCACCGTTCCGAATCTGGTCACTGACTTATCGAAGTCATCCGGGTGAACAAGGGAGAAGATGGACTTTCCCTGCAATTCGTCGGGACGGTACCCCAGTAGCGCCAGGGATGAGGGCGCAACATATTCGTAAGTACCTTCTGTCGTGACCTGAGCGACGAAATCCAGGACATTGGTCATGATGCGACGGAAACGTGTCTCGCTTTCGCGGAGGGCGGCCTCGATCCGCTTGCGTTCGGTGATATCGCGAACGATGCCCAGGATGCCGACGATCTTCCCGTTCGAGTCGCGCAACGCGGTGACGACCAAGCTCCCGATCAGGTGAGACCCGTCCTTGCGGACGAATGTCCACTCGCGCTCTGTCTCGTCGCCCCGGCAGGCTGGTTCAATGAAAACATCCATGCCGACGATGGGGCGACCTAGCTCCCTCGTCAACTCCTCCCCACGCGCATCGATCTCGGCTTCGAGGTGTATCACGACCGGGGTCCGCCGCCCGATCATTTCCTCGGCCGCATAGGCGAACATGCGCTCGGCCCCGGTGTTGAAGACCGTGATGAGGCCCTTCATGTCGGTGGCGATGATGGCCACCTGGGTGGACCCATCGAGAACGGCTCGCAGGAGGGCGTTTGAATCGGCCAGCGCCGCTTCCGCCCGCTTCCGCTCGATCCCCAGGGCGATCTCGTTCGCGATGGCTTCCAAGGCCGTGATCGTCGAATCGGAAAGTGGCTTCCTGGCAAACAGGGCCATGACCCCGCACACCTCGCCTCCCAGGATGAGCGGGTGCCCTGCAAAAGCGACCATCCCCTCCCTCCCGGCCCATTCCTGATCGTGGACGGCTGGATCGCCGATGACTTGATTGGACTGATGAGGCTTTCGCTCCTGGGCGATCCGCCCGATCTTGAACTTCCCGACAGGCACTCGGGCATGAGCACCGTCCAGGTGGGTGTACATGCCCGCGCTGGCCTGGAGTTCGAGCACGTCCCCCTGGGGGCCAAGTGTCCAAATGCGCGCGAACGCCGCGTCCAGGTGCTGCACGATGGCCTCGGTGCAGCGCTGCAAGAGCCCCTGTAGGCTGCCCTGCTGGGTCAAGGCGATACCGACATCCGCCGTCAATGCGGCCAGGCATGCTTGTTCTTTGATCAATCGCTCGGCGAGTTTCCGCTCACCGATGTCCTGGACCTGCTTGACGAACAGGAACGGCTTGCCCATCTCGTTATGCGACCGGGATACGCTGAGCAGAATCCACACGGATTGCCCGTCCTTGCGAAGGTAGCGTTTCTCCATGCAGTAAGCGGGAAGATCCCCGGCCAACATACCACGGGCGTAGTCGAGGTCGGCTTCCAGGTCGTCGGGATGGGTGATGTCCTGGAAGGTCCTCTCGAGCAATTCCTGCTCGGAGTATCCGAGGATCTCACAGAGGGCGTGGTTGACCTGGAGGCAGCGTCCCTCAGGCGACACCAAGGCCATGCCGATCGGAGCACGATCGAAGGCATTGCGGAAGCGATCTTCGGTCTGGTGGAGTGACTCCTCGGCGCGGCGCCGTTCGGCAATTTCGTTCTCCAAGTGACTGTTGGTGGTTTCCAGCTCTTGGGTTCTCTCGGATACCCGCGATTCGAGGCGGGATTCGTTGTCCCTCAAGGCTTGAAGGGTCCGGGCAAGCTCGGACGTGTGTTCCTCGATTTGACCCGCCATGGTGTTGAAGGCCCGGGCCAGGTCGGTGACCTCCACGATCCTGGATTCGCGCGCCCGATGAGAGAAATTTCCCACTGCCAGTTGGCGGGTCGAATCCTTCAAGCCGACGATGGGAACGACAATCCAGCGGGCCACGCCCAGAGCCGCAAGGAGGACCAAGCACGAGGCAAAACCGGCGATGCTCAGCGCCGTGTTTCTCATCTGCGCCAGGGGGGCGAAGGCTTCGTCCACGTCGACCTTGACCACCATGCCCCAATTAAGTCCGGGCAGGTATCTCCATACGGCCCACACGTCATGGCCAAGGTAATCCTTGGTGGCACCCTCCCCGTTGACCCCTTGCACGGCACTCGCCAACGGTTGGGGGGAGGCTGGCAGGCGGTATCTCCGCTTGAATGCTGCCTCGGGATCCTGCCGGGTCGGGGTCAGGAGAACCGCCTCCTCGCCGATTTTCCGTCCCACGACGATC
>JBAUOX010001101.1:0-1672 GCA_049579985.1 Isosphaeraceae bacterium
ATGCGTATTCGACCTGGACTGGTGCGAGGCCGAGCCGGCTGACGATGCCTCGCCCGACACGCTGGAGCGCATCGAGACCGGCCGGTTCTTCTTCGAGTCGGCCGAGGAGGCACGTGCCTTCGCGGCCGAACTGGAGGACGGCGGCAAGAGCCTGGGCTGGCGCTACCGCTGGCGCCCGGAGGTCCGCGACGAGGTCCTGGCCCGCCTGCTGCTCCTGAACGCCCAGCGGGCCGAGGAGGAGCGACTCGCGGGCCTCTCCCCTCTACCACCCACCTCAGGCGAGGAGGATGATGAGGTTGGCGAGGACCCTGACGACGATGAGCTGTCAGACGATGAGGATTGAGGTCCTTACCATTTGATCATCAGGAATGGCGGCGATGACTTCCTCCGACGTTCGCGACAAGCTCGTGGAAGCCCTGGTCCTGGACCTGATCGGACCGATCCATGATGCAGCCCGTGCCACTGAGCGTCTGGACCAGAGCCCGTCGCGATGGTACCTGTCCGGATTCCTCGTCCCCCGCGACCGGCCCTCGAAGGACCTGCCCGCGGAAACCGATGAAGACGACGAGAACGACGATCTATTCGGCTCGGAGGACGACCCGATTGACGAGCCGACAGGCGAGGCTGTCGTGGAGGACGACGCCGACAAGTCCGCGACCACCATGACGGGCAAGCGGCAGATCCTGCCTTCGTCGATGGGCCTGAGCGTGCTCGTACCCAGCGCGTCGAAAGCGCTGGACGTGGTTGTCCGCTGGGGGGATTACCACCCGGAACTTGCCGATGATCACAGCGAAAGCGATGCCGATCCCGAGCCGCTCACGCTGAGCGCGAAGCCAGCCGAGAAACCGAAACGACCACCGCGCAAGGTCAAGGCCTGGGCTCGCGTGCCCCGGCAAGAAAAGGTGAGGCTGAGGCTGGATGGGGTATTCGAACGCCCGCGGCATGAGCCTGTCCCAAGGTCGGACGGTCTCCGTCTTGTCTGGCTGAGCCGCACCGCACCGCAGGAAGCCCTGGATTCGCGGCTCGTACCCCACGGTGCGAAGACCGTGAACATCTATCTGGTCAACACGCGCGATCCGCTCAGGGGTCCGGAAAAGGACCAGCGCATGGCGTTCCAGGTGGAGTTGACGGTGACATGCGCCGAGGGATTCGCACCCCGTCCGAGTCTGAGTGGCCTGAACTCGGAGGATGACGACGAACGCGTGGCCGACCTGCAATACGGCGATGTCTATGAGTTCGCCGTCGGTCACAACGTCTCGGCTCTCGCCGAGCTGGATGAGCAACGTCGGTGCCGGACCGTGCGGACAGCGTGGGTCCCCACGGCCGAGGTCGAGCGAGTGGAGCCCGCCTCGCTTCAAGGAATCGAGCTGGGGATGGAGGCGCTGGCCCGCTTGAAATCCGCCGAGGATGCTCGAACGGCCCTGATGGGACTGGTCGATCAGTTCCGCCTCTGGATCGCAATGCAGCGAGCCCGGACGTTAGACCTGCACTACGAACGGCGCACCCAGACTTGCGAGTCTCTCCTCCACACCGCAGGCACCGCGGCCGATCGGATTCGCGAGGGGATCGAGTTGCTGGCCCGCCCTGATGTGTTCCGCGCGTTCATTCTTGCCAACAGGGCGATGGCTCTCCAGGCCCGGCGGCGGGAGGCTCAGCAGCAAGGAATCCGGCC
>JBAUOX010001102.1:0-4521 GCA_049579985.1 Isosphaeraceae bacterium
GCACGCCAGTTCCTGGACCAGCTCCAGCGGCCGGACGTCGATCTGATCGAAGGCCTGCCGCCGACCGTGGCCATTGACCAGAAGGCGGGCCAGGCCAGTCCCCGGAGCACCGTCGGGACGATCACCGAGATTCACGACTACCTACGGCTGCTCTACGCCCGGCTGGGCACGCCCTTCTGCCCGCGCTGCGGATTGCCGATCCATCGGCAGACGCCGGAGCAGATGGCCGCCCACGTGCTGGCCTTTCCTCAAGGACGAAAGGTCATGATCCTGGCGCCCCTGGTGCGCGGACGCAAAGGACAGCACCTCGAGGTCTTCCAGGCGATCCGCCGCGCGGGGCTGATCCGTGCCCGAGTGGACGGCGAGATTGTCGAGGTGACCGAACAGCCTCCCAAGCTTGCCAAGACCAAGATCCATCGTATCGAGGCGGTCATTGACCGGCTCGTGATCCGGGAGGGAATTCGACCGCGCCTGGCCGAGAGCATCAACCTGGCCCTCAAGCTCTCCGAGGGCGTCGTGGTGATCGCGGCGGAGACTGGGACGGGCTGGGAAGATCACGTGCTGAGCATTCACCTGTCCTGTCCCGGCTGCGGGGCGGGCCTGCACGCCCTGGAGCCCCGCGGGTTCAGCTTCAACAGCCCTTATGGAGCCTGCCCCACCTGCGAGGGGCTGGGCGTGATCGCCACGGCTGAAACCGGAGACGAGAAGGTCCCCTGCCCTGCGTGCGACGGCACGCGCTTGCGACCCGAGGCGCGGGTGGTGCGCATCGCTGGCCGGTCGATCGACCAGGTCTCCGCGATGGCGATCGAGGCGCTGCGGCGGGAGTTCGAGCAGATGGATTTTGACGCGGCCCGGGAACCGGCCGCCCGGCCCCTCGTTCGCGAGATCACCGGCCGGCTGAGCTTCCTCGAGGAGGTCGGCCTGGGCTACCTGTCCCTGGCGCGCGGGGCCGACACGCTCTCCGGCGGCGAGCTGCAACGCGCCCGACTGGCCACGCAACTGGGCGCGGGGCTGGTGGGCGTCTGCTACGTTCTCGACGAGCCAACGGCGGGCCTCCACCCCCGCGATACCGACCAGCTCATCGCCAGCCTGCGCCGGCTTCAGGCCCAGGGCAACAGCGTGATCGTCGTCGAGCATGACGAAGCCGTGATCCGCGCCGCCGACTGGGCCGTGGACCTTGGCCCGGGCGCCGGTCCCGACGGCGGCCGGATCGTGGCAACCTGCCGGCCCGAGCAGCTTGCCGACGTGGCCGAATCGGTCACGGGACGCTACCTTCACCCGCGTCGGCCGCAACCACCCCGCCCCAAGAATCGACTGGAAACCGTGTCCGGCTGGATTGTCATCCAGAACGCTGCGGAACACAACCTCAAGGCGATCGAAGCGCGTATCCCGCTCGGCACGTTGACCTGCGTCTCCGGCGTCAGCGGGTCGGGCAAGAGCACGCTCGTCCATGATGTGCTGGCCCGGGAATACCGTCACCACGCTCCGGGTACTCGTCGGGCCGTCGCGGGCACGGCCGCCATCGAGGGGCTGGACGCCGTCGAATCGCTGGTCGAGGTCGATCAGAGTCCGATCGGCCGCAGCCCCCGGTCCACCCCGGCAACCTTTACCAAGGTCTTCGACGCGATCCGCAAGGTCTTCGCGGCCACCCGCCAGGCAAAGCTGCGCGGCTATGGAGCCGCGCGCTTCAGCTTCAACGCCCGGGGAGGGCGATGCGAGGCGTGCGAGGGGCAGGGCCGGCGCAGAGTTCCCATGCAGTTCCTGCCCGATCTTTATGTGATCTGCGCGGAGTGCCAGGACCAGCGGTTCAACCGTCAGACCCTGGAAATCCGGTTCAAAGGCAAGTCGATCGGCGAGGTCCTGGAGATGCGCGTTGATGAAGCGCGGGCCTTCTTCGACGCGCAGCCTCGCGTGCTGCCGGGTCTTGACGCCCTGCACGACGTGGGCGTTGGCTATCTCACGCTCGGCCAGTCGAGCACCACGCTCTCCGGGGGCGAGGCCCAGCGAATCAAGCTCGCGGCGCAGCTTGGCCGGGTGTCCGGCGGCCGAAGCCTTTATGTCCTGGATGAGCCCACGACGGGTCTTCATTTCGCCGACATCGACCGCCTGCTGACCATCCTCGAGCGCCTGGTTGACATGGGCAATACCGTGGTGGTCATCGAGCACAACCTCGATGTCATCGCCGCGGCCGACTGGGTGATCGACCTTGGCCCCGATGGCGGCGAGGCCGGCGGGCGCGTCGTCGCCATGGGTCCCCCCGAGACGCTCACCTCGATTCCCGAGAGCCGGACGGGCCGGTACCTGGAACAACGATCCCAGTCTTCCCTGAAGACCGGCTGAAGCGCGAACCGGGTTGGCTTGACCGGCTTGACGACGGGATGATAAAAATTCTCGAAGGAATCGAATCACGAGCAGCGATGATCCGGTCGAACGAGCTTGCTGCCAGTCTCCTCTACGTTTCTTATACTGGAGGGAGCGATCGAGGTCCCGAGGCTAGCCTGGCTCATCCGGCCGAGGAAACAAAGTCGGTCGGGACGAATCGCGATTGTTGCGCTGCTTGGCGGCTTGTTCATTCTGGGAGCCTGTCATTTCCCCGGGATGCTCCAGCCCCATGCCGGACCGTCGGGACGGACTGTCCCCAATCTTCTGCTCATCATCGCCGATGACCAGTCCGGTCTATGGCTCGGCGCCGCGGGCGACCAGCGGGGTGCGACGCCCCACCTCGACGCGCTGGCCCGGCAGGGTGTCCTCTTCGACCGGACCTTCTGCAATTCCCCGCTCTGCACGCCCAGCCGCCAGTCATTCATCACCGGTCTGCTTCCCCATGCCTCGGGCGTGACCCGGCTGGAGACCCGGCTTCCCGAGAAGGCCCTCACGCTGGGCTGTTGGCTAAGCATTCTGGGTTACCGGACGGCCGCCATCGGCAAGATGCATTTCAACGGCCCATCGCGGCACGGGTTCGACACCCGCATCGACGTGGCCCAGTGGCTGGCCCACCTCCAGCAACATCCGCCGGCAGGGGGCGACCATCGCAAGGAATGGCGGCCCTTCATCGACCCGATCGCCGTCTGGCTCAATGCGCGGTGTGAGGATCATGGCCTGCCCGCCGAGGCCATGGAATCGACTTTCTTCGTGGACCGCGCCATCGAATACATGAACCAGAATCGCGGCCATGCCTTTGCCATGATCGTCAGCTTCTATGAGCCGCATGCCCCGTTCCGCTTTCCGCGTGAGTGGCGGGGGCGGTACCGGCCCAAGCAATTTTCCGTTCCCCCGATTTCGGAGCGTGATCGCGAGGATCAGCCCAAAATCTTTCACAACCTGACCGACGACGACTTCCGCGGGATCCAGGCCGCTTACTACACGTCGCTCTCGTTCATGGACTTCCAGACCGGCCGCCTGATCCAGGCCCTCGAGGACAGCGGCCTGGGTTCAGACACCCTGGTGGTGTTCCTGAGCGACAACGGCTACCTGCTGGGACAGCACGGTCGCGTCGAGAAGAATTGCTTCTATGAGCCGGCGGTCCGCGTGCCGCTGATCATGCGGTGGCCCGGTCATCTGCCGCAAGGCAAGCACATCCGCGAGCTGGTTGAGCTCGTCGATCTCTTCCCGACCGTCTGCCGCTTGCTCAACGTTCCGGCGCCACCAGCCTCGCAAGGCATCGACCTGGCTCCCTTGATCGAAGGCAAGCCCGGGGCCAAAGGGCGAGACGTGGTCTTCAGCGAGTATAACGAGAGCGAGGAGGCAATGGTCCGCTCCGACCGGTTCAAGCTGATCGTCGGTTCGGGCCGCCGCGAGCGTAAAGATCGCCTGGAATCGGGACGTCCCCTGTCGGGACCCTTTCAGAGGCTGTTCGACCTCGAGCGCGACCCGGACGAGACGATCGACGTGAGCGGCGACGCGCGGCTCGACCCTGTCAGGAATGGCCTGCTACACAGAATGTATGAGCGCCTGGTTTCCACGTGGATTGGCCCCGAGCCGATCCCCCGCGGCCTCTCCGAGCTGGAAACCATCTACTGGTGCCTCAGCCCGCGGGATAAGTAGGTGAACACTCCGCAAGCGCACTCGACCCAGAGGCAGGAGATCCGCCTCGATCAATCGCATCTCCAGGCGGAGTCGCGGTTGACAGCAATGTCGGCGTCGGGGGATGATCCAGTGGAGCGCGGGCACTCGCGTCAAGCTCGGAAGTGGCGGCAAGATCGCGGCGGCCGGTGGAACCATGGTTGCGGGGTTGTGTCCTGATGCGGCTCTGGCATCTCGTCGCCTTCATTCTTGTGCTGGGCATCGTGCTGGCCATCGTTCGGGATACGGTGGGCCGGATCGCACTGATTATTTTTTCCACGGCACTGGGCGAGGTTGTCCTGGGTACCACGGCTGTGCTGGCGCTCTTTCAAACGATCGGCGCAATCGGCATGGCCCGAGGCCTTTTCGAGCACGGACAGGCCGTGGCGGCGACCACGCTGGTGCTGATCATCGCCACCACGATCATGTCGATGTGGCTATTTGTCGGAGCCTGGCTGG
>JBAUOX010001103.1:0-3049 GCA_049579985.1 Isosphaeraceae bacterium
AGGTCACCCTAGGTCAGCGTCGAATATGACTACGTGGGTAAACAGTCAATTCCCACGACCGGACTTTCACCGGCAAGTCCAACGGCATTATGGGCTGCAGTTCTAGCTGCGTCCCCGTTTTTAATCCGCGTCGTCCTCTTCGACGTCAATCCAGAGCTCGGCAACGGTCGCGGCGAAGCCGGGCAGGACCAAGCTGACGATTGATTGGTCATCGCGAAAGACGGTCTCGTCCCAGATATCGCCGCGCCGGGTCAAGACGGTGACCTGTCGTTTCAAGGGGTCGACGATCCAGTATTCGAGCAGGCCGTAGGCAAGGTACTCTTCGCGCTTGGTCTGGTAATCGCGCTGGACGCTGCTGTACGAGACGACCTCCGCAACCAGCGACGGGCCAGTACGCCCTCGCCAATCCCTGGAGGCGCCGCGGAGCACGACCCCCAGGTCCGGATTCCTGCCGGTGATCATGCCGGGAAGTACCAATTGGAACTCGGAGCCGCCTCCGTAGCTCAAGACGACGCCCGGATGCGCGCGGCGGTACTGGCTGATCGCGTCATAGAGGTTCGTCACCACCTGCCGATGCGGGTCGTTCGGAACTTGGGTCACTTCGAGAACTCCTCTCGCCAGCTCGTACCGGTATCCCTCCTCGGCCTCGGCCTCCAGAAACTCCTCGAGGGTCATCGTACGATCATGATCGGCTGGTCCGATGCGGAGCGGCGTGGCGATTACGGCCATGAGCGTCACGTCCTTTCGATCGTTGAAATCCGCAGTCTCTTCATGAACTATGATACTCAGGGTTTTCGACCCCGAACACCTCAATGGCCAAGGTCCTCGGTCATGCGGGACGGAAACGGGGCCACCCGGCCTTTTGTTCGTCCCGTCTCCATTCGGTATGCCGGGGAGGCGGGGTCACTGTAACCCAGCGATGGAGCCAACCGATTCAGTCATACAGCATATCGTGGCCGTTCGGATCTCGGGTGAAAGAGGTCCCACGGCAGTGTGGGCACCGGGGAGGGACCTCGAAACGGAAGCGTCCCTTGCAGCGACACGGCTTGACGAGTTGCTCAAGTTTGGCCTGGTAGCCGACGTCATCGTAAGCACGGCTCGGATTATGCCCCTGACCCAGGAGCTTGTCCAGTTCCTCGAAGCCGATGAACTTCGACTTACCGCATCGGTCACAATGTCGATGGTGAGCAAACATTCCCGGGCCATCGTCGACGCGGAGTTTTTCTCCACAATCCTGGCAAATCGCCTCGTAAGAGTAGCTTATTGCCTGATACCTCCAGCCCCTGTGAGCCGACCGGGAACAATGCCTCTGCTTCCCAGTCGTTTATGCCGCCCAGTTCCGGCAAAGCAGCTCCGCCTGTTCCAGGACGGTCTGCGTCGCTTTCTCCTGCTTGTCTGGTGGATAGCCGTACTTCCGCAGCAACCGCCTCACGATGGTGCGCATCTTGGCGCGGGCGCTTTCTTTCACGGCCCAGTCGATGGTGACGTTGTTCCGCACGGCCTCGACAAGCTCGCGGGCGATGGTGCGGAGGGTTTCGTCGCCGAGGACCTTGACGGCGCTGTCGTTGACTTCCAGGGCATCGTAGAAGGCCAGCTCGTCGTCGGTCAGGCCCAGGTTCTCGCCCCGCTTGTGGGCTTCCCGCATCTCGCGGGCCAGCTCGATAAGCTTGGCGATTACCTCGGCGGTCTCGATGGAGCGGTTCTGGTAGAGCTTGATGGTCTTCTCCAGCATCTCCAGAAACGAGCGGGCCTCGACCACGTTCTTCCGAGAGCGGGCCTTAATCTCGTCGTTGAGGAGCTTGCGGAGAAGCTCCAGGGCCAAGTTCTTGTGCGGCAGGCCGCTCACCTCGGCCAGGAATTCGTCGGAGAGGATCGAGATTTCGGGCTTCTTCAGGCCGGCGTCGGCGAAGATGTCAATCACGCGGTCGGTGGAGATCGCCTTCGAGACGAGCTGGCGGATCGCGTGGTCCAGGTCCTCGGGCGACTTGGCACCGATCCCGGAATACTTGACCAGCCCAGCCCGGACGGCCTGGAAGAAGCCGACCTCGTCTCGGATCTTCAGGGCTTCGTCGGCGGGGACGGCAAGAGCGAAAGCCTTGGAGAGCAGGCTGACCTCGTTGATGAACCGGGCGGCGAGGCTGCTGGACTGGTCGGTCTTGCCCTCCTGGTGGTCCTTCTCGTGGATGTGGTTCATCGTAGCGCTGATGACGCCGATCCGGGCGGCGGGGTTGTCACTGAAGATGGCCGAGTAGTCGAAGCCGTGAAGCATGGCCGCGATGACCTCGTGCTTCTCCAGCATCTTGGCGATGGCCTCGGCCTTGTCGATACCGACCTCGCCACGGTCGCCGCCGGTGTAGTGAGAGAGGGCCTTCTTGAGCTGGTCGGCCAAGCCGATGTAATCGACCACCAAGCCGCCGGGCTTGTCCCTGAACACGCGGTTGACCCGGGCGATCGCCTGCATTAGGCCGTGGCCGCGCATCGGCTTGTCGGCGTACATCGTGTGCAGGCAGGGAGCGTCGAAGCCGGTCAGCCACATGTCGCGGACGATCACCAGCCGGAGCGGGTCGTCGGGGTCCTTGAAGCGCTTGGCCAGGGCCTCACGTCGGGGCTTGTTGCGGATGTGCTGCTGCCATTCGAGCTTGTCCGCCGCCGAGCCGGTCATGACGACCTTGATCGCCCCCCGGCTGTCGTCTTCCTCGTGCCAGTGCGGGCGGAGCCTGATGATCTGGTCGTACAGGTCGATGCAGATCCGCCGGCTCATGCAGACGATCATCGCCTTGCCATCGAGAGCAGCCAGCCTTTGCTCGAAGTGCTTGACCAGGTCCTCGGCCACGAGCTTGACCCGCTTCTCGGCCCCGACCAGGGCCTCCAGGCGTGCCCATTTGCTCTTGAGCTTCTCCTTCTTGTCCAACTCCTCGCCCTCGGTGACCTCCTCGAAGTCCTCGTCGAGCTTCGGCCGCTCGGCCTCGTCAAGTTCGATTTTGGCCAGCCTGCCTTCATAGTAGATCCGGACGGTTGCCCCGTCCTCGACGGCCCGCTGGATGTCGTA
>JBAUOX010001104.1:0-1797 GCA_049579985.1 Isosphaeraceae bacterium
GGACGAGGGCGTGGAGCGAGGTGCGCGAGAGCGTGGTTCGTTCCAGCGTTTGGTTGGTCACTTCCGAGATCCGTTGCATGGCCCGAACCAGATCCTGAGTCGCAAGCACCTGGTCGTTGGTCGAACGCGAGATGCCTTCGACGAGCCGCGCGGAGTGCTCGGCGACCTGGCTGATCCGCTCGAGGGCCGAGCCGGTCTCGCGAACCCGCTCGGACTCGCGCTGCATCTCGGTCTGCTCCTGGCCCAGGGCACGGATCGTCTCGTGCGTATCAGCCTCGATCGCCTCGACGATCGTGCCGATCTCGCGGGTGGCCGTCGCGGTGCGTTCGGCGAGCTTGCGGATCTCGTCGGCTACCACGGCGAATCCGCGCCCGTGTTCCCCGGCGCGGACCGACTCGATGGTGGCGTTGAGGGCCAGCATGTCGGTGCGGTTGGAGATGCCGCGAATCAGGTCGACAATGACGCCGATCTCATTGGATCGGTCTTCGAGTCGTTTGGTCTTGCGGCCGTTGGCCTCGATCTGGGCCAGCAGCCGGTCCATTCCCTCGATCACGCTGTGGACCTGCTCGAGCCCCCGCCGCGCCTCGTCGCGGGCTCGCTCGCAGGCTTGCGCGGCCTCCTCGGCGTTCGTCGAGATGCGGTCGATCTTCTCCGAGAGGGCCTCGACCGCGGATGCGGTGCGGCCGACGGCGTCGGACTGGTCGGCCGCTCCCGAGGCCACCCGCTCGTTGACCTCCGCGAGCGAGGACGCATCATGATGAATGGCAATTGCCGTCTGCCGCAGCCGGTCGAGCAGGCTTGGCAGTCTGGCCCCGACCTCCGCCAGCACCAGTTCTTGCGCGGATGGTGAGCCGGAACCATTCATCGAGGCACAGAACATCCTGGCGGTGCGTTCGGCCTTGCCGAGATCGTGCCGGAGCCGCCGCGCCCGGTCGAGATACTCATGAAGGCGGGCCAGCTCGGCATCCAGAAAACCATGACCGAACACGGGCAGATGGCCCGCCCCTGTTGTCCTGTCGTTGTCATCGTCGGTCAGACAGGCAAGGCCATCGGCGGCCCGGTCGAGCGCGCGTCGCCAGACCATCCAGGCGACACAAGCCCCCGCCAGCGTGCCCGGCAGCAAGCCGGCGATCACCCGCGCGGTGGGGCCCACGATCAACAGCAATGCAACGGTCGCTCCTCCCCCGAGCAGACCAAGCACCGCTCCCAGCAAGATCGAACCGAATTGCAAGGGCATGGCGAAACCTCAAAGCCTTCTTTTCCGCCCGGCCGGTGATGCCGGGCGACCCTCAGACAGCGGCCCGGTCCTTGGGACGCGGCGATGCGATGGACTCGTTGAAGAGGGCGTACCAGTTGACTACCAGCGCGCGCAGTCCGCGCCAGGTGGACTCGGCATCGAGCAAGGAATGAACGACCCCTTGGTGGTCGATCCGCCCCTCGGTCACGACGCCGTCGCCTTTGTCGTTGGGTTCGTGTCGTGAAGGCCGCTGCGCGGTAATGCTCGTGCCCTCCCGGTCAATCAGGATGCCCCACATGCCCTGGCCGGTTTGCACGATCAGAACGACGTGTCTTGCGCCCTTGCCGGAAATGCGTTGCTCGGCAGTCGGCGGGGCCGTCCGGGATGGGTCTTGCCCGAGAGTGACCACGGGAACCACTTGACGGTGATACGGACAGAGACCGGCGATACGTGGTGGACAGAGGCCGATGCGGACCAGTGCATCGACCTCGGCGATCTCGGCCACGTTGGCGACGGCCACGGCGAACGGCAGAGATTCGCAATGGAAAAGACAAAACGAT
>JBAUOX010001105.1:0-14405 GCA_049579985.1 Isosphaeraceae bacterium
GCTCGAGGCCGCGGCCAACCAGGCCGCGCTCGATGCCGCCATGGCGCGGAAGCTCGCGTTCCGGATTCGCGATCCCTCAGCACAGATCGACCGCGTGGCCGCGCGGGGAGGGTTCCTGCGTGCCGATCTCGACAAGCTGAAAGCTGAGATCGCGGCGTTACGGACCGTGCCCCGGCCCAAGGCCGCCTCGATCCTGACCAAGAGCCCCGTGGCCCGCCCCACAGCGATCGACGAGTTCCATTTCGAGCTCCACCGCGACCGCGTCAGCTTCGTCAACCTCGACCGCCTGCTCGATCTGGCCAAGGCCGATGCGCAGGTCCGCATTCGCATGTCAGACCGGACCGGGCTGATCAACTCGCAGGTCGGACCGGTGGGATCATTCTCCCTGAGCTACGTCCTGGGCCGCGCGAATGCCGGAATCGACGAGCTCATCCAGCGGCAGAGCATCCGCTTCGACCTCAAAGGTTGGGAAATTGTCCCCGAGTCGGAACAGCGGGGCGAAACCTACGAGGCCACGCGCAACCCGGTCTCCGAGTACGCCCGCGCCGTCCACCGGCTTAGCCCTGGCCGTTCAGTCGTCACGTTCTGGGTCTACCCCGACAGCTTCAGTCTCTACCGCCGTCTTCGCGCCGAGCTCGTGGCCAGCAACTTCAGCGTCGCCGGTCGTCCCCTGCCCGAGGGCATGACGATCCGCGGCAGCCCGATGGGGTCGGCCTCGGCTGCGCAGTGACCGGCGCGGGCGAGCCTTGTATACATAATCATCGAGCTTCTGCGCTCTTGCTCCGGTGACACCGTGATTCTCGGCCGAAACCTGGTCAGAATGAAGTGAGTTCCGGTTTCCCGGGGCTCAAGCTGCCGAGAGGGGAGACACCATGAAGAAATGCATCATAACCAGCACAACGCTGGTGGCACTGGCGGTTGTCCGGATTTTCGCCTTCGCATCGTCCTCCCACGAATCCAGAGCCTTCGAGCCCACGGCTCATGCCCTCTTCCTCTTCTGCATTTGAGCTAGTCCCGGCTTGCTCAACCCCCATTGGCAAGGTTTGCCAAGAACGCTATGATTGGAGAGAGGAGGTGGTTTTCATGGCGACCATGAACATTTCAATTCCCGATGAGATGAAAGCGTTTGTTGAGGAACAGGCCGCCAAGAGCGGGTTTGGCACGGTCAGCGAATACATGCGGGTGCTGATCCGTGGGATCCAGGAGCGACAAGCCGAGCGCGAACGTGTGGACGCCTTGCTGCTGGCTGGGCTCGATTCGGGACCGGCGACTCTGCTGACTCCAGCCGATTGGGAATCAATTCGGCAGGAAGTTCACAAGCGGCACGCCGCACGCCAGGAACGGCCCCATGGCTCGAAAGACCCCGAGGATCGTCAGGCATCCTCAGGCAGTTCTCGATATCGTTGAGGTTGCGGACTTCACCGCTTCCAGGACGAGTCTTGATGCTGCCAATCGCTTCGTCGCCGCTGCCGAGAAGACCGTCGAACTCCTTTCTCGAATGCCTGGTCTGGGCACGCGATGGGAGAGCGATCATCCTCGTCTGGCTGATCTCCGTTTCTTTCCGGTGACGAGGTTCCCCAATCATCTGGTCTTCTATCGGCCGCTCGAGGATGGACTCGAACTGGTCCGTGTGCTCCACGGCGCACGCGAGATCGCGAGGCTCCTCGAGTCTGAGGAAGAAACGAGCGGGTCATGAGTCTTGCACACGATCCGATCGGCGATATTGCTCGAGAAGCTCCTACTCATTCCTCAAAGCCTCGACCGGGTCAAGCATGGCGGCGCGACGGGCGGGGTAAACGCCGAAGTTAATTCCCGTCATCACGGCGATCAGGGCAGAAGTCACGGCCGTTTGGAAGAGGGTTTGGGGTGCGGCGAGATCGAGACCGCGGGTCGGGGCCACGTACCATAGTTGCGGTGCCGGGATCTGGTAGAATGGAGTTTGGATATCCGACGAAGTATGGCCGGGTCCGTGCCGAGTACTGGCCGCCGGTCCCGACGCGACCTTCGCCGGCTGTCTGACCGCGGTGGGAACACCGGGGTTTCAGCCTCGAGTCACCATCCCGTGCAGCGGATGGATCATCGTCTCGAAGGGAGGATACCATGTACCAGAAGACCGCAGCCGAGCACTTTGCCGAGGCCATGACCCGGCTCAGCAAGCATCCGCATCCCTTCGCCCGTGCCGAAGACCAGCCTCAGGCAGAGCAGCCCGAAGCGCCGACGGGGATCGCATTCGCCATCGCGTCCAGTCGCGAGGCCGGCTCTGGCGGCGTCACCGTGGCACGCGAAGTGGGCAGGCGTCTGAGCTGGCCGGTGTACGACCAGGAACTGCTGGAAAGCCTGGCCAAGGAACTGAATGTCGACAGCTCGTTCCTGGAGGATTACGACGAACGGCGCGGAAGCTTCCTGGTGGACACCATCAAAGCTTTTTCCGCCGCGGCGAGTGTCTCCGAGGTGACCTACTTCCGGCGCCTTGTCCGCCTGCTCCAGGTACTGGGCGCGCGTGGGGAATGTCTGATCGTCGGCCGGGGCTCGACGTTCGTTCTCCCGCCCGAAACGACCTTGCGTGTCCGGTACGTGGCCTCCCGTGACGATCGAATTGCGTTCATCGCCCGGGAACGCAAGCTCAGCCCAGTGGAGGCCGCCCACTTCGTGGACACCAAGGACCGGGATCGGAACAAGTTCATCAAAGACCATTTCCACAAGGACCCGGCCGATCCACAGTATTACGACCTGATTCTGAATCGCTCGCGATTCAGCGTGGACGAAACCGCGGACCTGGTCATCGAGGCCCTGCAGCGGATGCAGGCGCGGAAGACGGCCGCGAAGGCAAAAGGGTGACATACAAGCGGTCAGGATCCGATGACTCGGTTCTTGACCCTGCTACACGATCGCCATCATGTGAGCCTATTTGTGAATCAATGAGCTCAAAATGCGGCGAGCAGGGCCAACTCTGGCACCGAAGCGCCACTCAGTAGGTTCGTCCCAGGTGGCTGACGAATGCCCACTTCACCTCCAGCGGATCGATCGCGCCGACCTTGCGGGTAGACGACTATTCCGCCCGGAGCGACCACCAGCGTGTAGGGGACCGGGCCCCGGGCCATTCCTTGTCTCGGGCCTCGGCGAACGCGTCGTAGTCACCTGTCTTGAGGATGTCATTGGCCGCCGCGACGTGGTTCTCCTTGAGGAGCCGGGTCGCCTCGGCCTGCTTCTCCGGATCGTCGAGGTTGATCGTCACGAGCCGGAACGGGCAGCCCCGGCACATCCGGTCATCGTGACGAACTCGGGCAAATCGGCCACGCACGGGCCGCACCAGGTCGCCCAGACGTTGATCACGGTGAGCTTGGGACCTGAGTCCTTCACGAGCTGCATCATGACCAGCACAACGCTGGTGGCGCTGGCGGTTGTCCGGATTTGCGGCTTCGCATCGAATGAATCGCGATTCCCACCAGGTTGGGACCAAGAACGCGTCGAGCGTTTGATTGCCTATTACGATGAACTTTCCGAAGACGAACAGGTTGCCGAAGATGAAACCGCGGTGGTAGAACAGGAGGGGCAGACGGTGATCACCGTTCCCGACAAGCTCCTGCCCGCAATCCGTCAACTCTTGGCGGCTTCGAGCCAAACTTGAAACCAAGGCCGGATGACTCAGCTTCTTAGGTCACCTTCTTGCAGACATCTTCAGCATTCGCATCGCTGTGGCCTCTACGAGAATGAGCACGTCCCGGCTGGCTCGACCTGTGTTGGCAAGCTTGCCAAAAACGCCATGATCGAAGAAAGGAGGCGGTTCTCATGGCGACCATGAATATTTCCATTCCCGATGTGATGAAAGCGTTTGTCGAGGAAGCGGCAAGATCGAGGCCGCGAGTCGGGGCCATGTAGCATAAGGGAGGATACCATGTACCAGAAGACCGCAACCGAGCACTTTGCCGAGGCCATGACCCGGCTGAGCAAGCATCCGCATCCCTTCGCCCATGCCAAAGACCAGCCTCAGGCAGAGCGACCGGAAGCGCCGACGGGGATCGCATGCGCCATCGCGTTCAGTCGCGAGGCCGGCTCTGGCGGCATCACCGTGGCGCGCGAGGTAGGAAGACGTTTGAGCTGGCCGGTGTACGACCAGGAACTGCTGGAAAGCCTGGCCAAGGAACTGAATGTCGACATCTCGTTCCTGGAGGATTACGACCAAGGCCGACGCGGAAGCTTCCTGGTGGACACCATCAAAGCTTTTTCCGCCGCGGCGAGTGTCTCCGAGGCGACCTACTTCCGTCACCTGGTCCGCCTGCTCCAGGTGCTGGGCGCGCGTGGGGAATGTCTGATCGTCGGCCGGGGCTCGACGTTCGTTCTCCCGCCCGAAACGACCTTGCGTGTCCGGATCGTGGCCTCCCGTGACGATCGAATTGCGTTCATCGCCCGGGAACGCAATCTCAGCCCAGTCGAGGCCGCCCACTTCGTGGACACCAGAGACCGGGTTCGGCAAGAGTTCATCAAGGACTATTTCCACAAGGACCGGGCCGATCCACAGAATTACGATCTGATTCTGAATCGTTCGCGATTCAGCGTGGACGAAACTGCGGACCTGGTCATCGATGCTTTGCAGCGGATGCAGGCGCGGAAGACGGTTGCGAAGGTAGAAGGGTGACATAAAAGCGGTCAGGACTCGATGATTCGGTTCCTGACCCCTGCTACACGATCGCGAGCACGTGAGCCTCCCGGGGAAGCAATGAGCTCAAAATGCGGCGAGCAGGGCCAACTCTGGCACCGAAGCGCCACTCAGTAGGTTCGTCCCAGATGGCTGACGATGGCCCGCTTCACTTCCAGCGGATCGATCGCTCCGACCTTGCGGGTAGACGACTTTTCCGCCCGGAGCGACCACCAGCGTGTAGGGGACCGGGCCGGGCCATTCCTTGTCCCGGGCCTCGGCGAACGCGTCGTGGTCACCTGTCTTGAGGAATGTAATTGGCCGCCGCGACATGGTTCTCCTTGAGGACCCGGGTCGCCGCGGCCTGCTTCTCCTTCCGGGCGCCCCCTCCATGTTCACTGCAGCCATCCCTCCCGGACTCTGATCAAGATCATCACACTCTACGAGCCCGACCCATCCCTGTGGGAGGGAAACCGGCTCAGGAGGTCCTGAATGTCAGCCGTCTTTCCACGCGAAGAATTTTCAGAGCAGGAAGTGACTTATATCACCGAAGTCGACGAACGCGTGATCATCATTGAACGCGTTCCCGCCCGCGTATCGCTGACTACCGGCGAGAGGCTTTATTCCCCGGAGACCGTCGAACGAATTCAGGCCATCATCTGGGGTCAGAGTCTCCCGGCACGGACGGTTTCGACCCCGGTCTACGAGTTTTCCGTCGCCGGCGCGTCCTGACGCCCGATCCGTTCGAAACGAGGCGGAAAGGACGGACATTTTCCTCCTGCTCGGCCCCCTGATGTTCCTTGTCAATTCGGCGTCGGAGAGAGGAACCACGAAAGACACGAAAAAAGAGGGAAAGGCCAGGAGGATGATCGACCGCTCACGGCGCGGCTTGAAGGGTGCCCGGGCGTGAGGCGTACTGGCCGCCGTTGTCGCGGGCGATGCGCAGGAGGTGGTTGCCGGCCTGGCCGCAGGTCATGTCGACGCAGTGGATGGGAACCTTCCGAGGGTTCAGCTTGCCGACCCGCTCGACGGTTCCCTCGGGGAACTCGCCATCGGACAGAAGGAACACGGCATCGGGCTGGAGAGCGAGGGCCTGGGCCATGGCGGGCCGCGGGTCGGTGCCGCCGTCGGGGCCGATCAGGTGAAGCCAGGACGTGAGCTGGTTCTTGGTTTTCAAGTCGGCCGGGCGTGGCAGGGGCCCTCCCGGCATCGGCGTGGCCTCCTCGTTGTAGAAGATGACCTCGAATCGTTGCGGAGGCTGAAGGGCGAAGACGCTGCGCAGGAGCTCGATCTTGGCCCGAGTCAGGCGGTCGTCGTCAATCATGCTTCCCGACTGGTCGACGACGAAGACGAAGAACTGGCCCCGGGCGCGGAGCCCGAAGAACGAGGTCTGCCGCCAGGTCGGGATCTCGCTCCAGTTTGCACACTCGCGATTGTAACGGTCGTCGCCAGCGCCACTCGAGCCGGCAGGCGGCATCAGGAACGGGCTTCGCGGCCGCTTGGCGTCGGCCGCGGCTTTCGACATCACCTGGGGAGGCGCTGTGGCAGCCGTTTGCGGAGACGATCCGGTCTTTCCGTCCGCCTTGCCGCTCTTGGCGGCAGGACTCCCCGAAGCCGAAACCGGAGCCGTTTTGGGTGTTTCGGTATTCTTGGCCGACCGAGCCGCCGAGGAGTCCTTCGCGGATGCCGGGGCCGGCTTATCCTGAGAGCCTCGCACGACCGAACCGCCCAGGCAGATGGTCAGGGCGAGAGCCATTGTCCAGACGGCCGGCCGGGAACCCGGGAAGACCATGAATCGGCTTGCTCCCGCCAGGGGTCAAGAGACCAGCGACGCCGCTGCCGACGTCTCGAAGCGTGTCTCAGGTAAAGCTACCGCAAGGCCGGCCGGGACGCCAGCCGTTCCGGCGCCCGGGCGCGTGACCGGCCTCTGCTCATTTGCGCTTCCAGAAGCTCTTCTTGCGATCGGTCTGGCCGCTAAGGAATTGCCGCAGAGCCTGTGCCAGGTCGCCGGGCGTCGCATATCGGTCTTCGGGCTTCCTGGCCATGGCCTTGAGGCAAATGGCCTCGAGATCCTTGGGAATGGGACGGCGAACCGCTCGTGGCGCGCGGGGCGTCGTGGTCAGTACCTTCTGCAAGATCTCTTGCGGGCTGCTCCCTGAGAAGGGGCGAATTCCGGTGAGCAACTCGTAAAGCACAATGCCCAGCGAGTAGGTCGCGGAGCGGCAGTCAAACGGTCCTCCCATCGCACTGACTCGCTCGGGTGGCATGTAGGCTGGCGTCCCGCAAAGTCCCTGAGACAGAGCCTCCTCCGCGGTCACGGTGTGTTCCCACAAGTCCGTGAGCATTGCTCGTCCTTCAGGACTGAGAATGATCGTCCCCGGTTTCACGTCCCAGCACAGGACGCCGTGCTCATCCAGGTACTGGATCGCTTCGGCGATCTCGGCGACCCAGCGGGCTGACTCCACGGGCTCGGGCCGTCGGTCTCCCAAAACTCGATGCAGGCGGATCTCCGGACGTTCTGAAGGGGTCACAATGAAAACCCCCTCTTTATACCGGCCAGCATCGAGAGGGAGTGCCAGGGAAGGATGGCTCAGACCCATGAGCAACTGAATCCTTCCGAGCAACTCTTCGACTTTGTCGGCAGAGCCGCGAAGCAACGTGATACTCACCGACTGGCCGCGGTTGCGATCAAAAGCCTCGAAGGTGCTCCCGAAGCCCCCCATGACGGTTTGACGCCGGATCTGGTACTGGCTCGGAAGGTTCGTCAGGGTTAACCCGTCTGAGGTTCCGTGTTCACCCGTGTCGTCGGGGCCTGGAGCGAACGAGGGAGGGGGTGGCGGAACGGGCATTCGTCGGGGCACGTCTGCGCTCTTGGAAGGCCTGATTTGTCCTACTCCGCGGAACTCACTCCTGTACGCCGCGATCGAGGGATGTTGGAGCATCGGCGCCGACACACCCTCAAGTAATGCCCATCCCTGCGGTGATTCGACAGGCTGAGTAATCCGGTGCAGCTTGCCGCCCTCGTTGGCCGTCTCCGCGTGGTCGATGGCGACGTACGCGGTGAACCGGCTGAGCACGCCAAAGCGGAGCGAGAGCGCGACGATCTGGCGCTCGAGTGCGCCGAGGTCTTCCGCCGCGACGACGTAGCGATCTTCCAGCTTGCGGACCTGGCCCCTGGCCCAAGCCGAGGCGATGGCCGGGTTGTCGCGTGGGTTTCCTTCAAGCGCTTGGCACCAGGCAAGCCCCGCCGCGGCGCGCGCCCGCACTTCCATCCGGCCGGCCGGCTGACCCTGGAACCGTCCCAGCACCAGCAGCGGTGCGCCGGCGAAGAGGTCGGGCAAACGCTCAGGCACGAGTGAATCGGGCTCAATCGTGAACCCTTCCGGCTCGAGAGCCAAGTCGGTGAGAAGCGGCGTACCGATCTGGCGATGAATCGCCTCCATGACCTCGTCAAGCCGGTTCTCCGATTCGACCAGCTCGCACCGGCCTCGACCCAGCTCGGCGAGGCGCCGCAGGAACGCCTCGTTGACCGCGCGGTCGATTCCCAGGGTGAACACGCGGATGGCACCCAGCTCGGGCGCGAGCGCCTGGAGGATCTGGTCCTCGTTGCCCACCTGACCGTCGGTTACCAGCACGAGGATCGCATCGCGCCCGGGCTGTTCCCGAGCCGGCTGTTTCTGGTGATCCGCACTCTTGCCGATCAGCCGTTCGGCCGCCTGCAAGAGCGGTTCGGCCATCTCGGTCCCGCCCCGGGCATTGATCCTGGCGAGGTACTCCAGGGCGGAAAACCGATTCCGGTCGGTCGCGGGGGCAAGGTCCAGGGCCAGGCCGGGCGGAGTTTCGACCACGTTATCGAACGCGAACACGGCGAACCGGTCAGCCGCGCCGAGGGTGTCGACCATCCGTGCCAGCGCCCTGCGGGCCGCCACGATCTTCCAGCCTCCCATGCTTCCGGAGCGGTCGAGCACGAACACGACATCGCGGGGCCGGCTGGTGAGCTCGACCCCCGCTGGGGGGATTAGCGTCAACGCGAACGTCCCCGCGCGGCCGTCGCCTTCGCCGTCGGGGTGGAAGGTCAGCGTGGAGTGGATGGGCGCCGCCGGGTCGCGACTGCCGAGGCGGAACCGGAGGATGAAATCGCGGTTGAGGCGGTTGCCCGGATCGAGCCGAATCCGGCGAAAGCCCCCTTTCTCTTCGGTCAGGATCGCGTGCAGGCTCGACCGGACGCCATCGGTGGCAACGCAGCGGTTGTCATCGTACAGGTCGATCGCCAACGAGAGGCGAACCGGGTTGGGAAACCCCGGCAGGAGAACCGGAGGAGAGATCCGCGAGGCGTCGGGCACCGCGTCGGTATCGACGGCCGTGCCGTCTCCGACCGAGCGGCCGGAGAGGGGGGTTCCCGGAATGTAGCGGGGTGCGACAACCAGCGGGAATCGGAATGTGACCTCTCCGCCGGAATAGGGCAACACCCCGGTCATGTCGAGGTGGACCGACGCCTCCTCACCAGGCATGATGTTCCCGACCCGGAGCGTGAACACGCCCGGCCGCTCCTCCTCGGCGATGGCCGCGCGCTGGCCGGCCGCGATCGCCGCGTCGTAATCCTGGCGTGCCTTGGCTCGTTCCTCGAGAGTCCCTTTGATGCTTCGACCGCTGACTTCCATACGGAAGCCCCGGACCGCGGCGCGGTCGGGCAGCGGAAAGATGTAAGTCGCCTCGAGCGGCTCATCGAACGGGTTGACGAAGGTTTGACGAACGGTCACCTGGGACAGCAGGCCGTCGATCCGGCCCTGGATGTCCATCGCTCTCAGGGGGAGAAGCCCCTTCGCGGTGGCCAGCGATCCGAAGCCCGGTTCGTCGTCGCTCGCCGCCCGCGGGAGTTCCTCGTCAGTCAGTTGGGGAAGCGGCCTGGTCATCGCCTTCTCCCTTCAGGAGTGGTTGGATCAGCTTCTGTTTTCTCAGGTAGCGGATCAAGGGTGCCGCGGCCTTGCGGATCGCCGGTAGCTCCTGCCGACCGATGGGCCTCGCCGGGTCCACCAGGAGCACGACATGGTCTGCCAGCCCGATGGCCTGGAGCGACGTCATCTCTTCATACGAAGGAACTGGGCTCGACCTTTCAGGCTTGGCGGCTTTGCGCTCGCTTGACTCATCAATCGCCCGCGGCCGGGTGGGGACCGGCGCCGGCGGAGAATTCCAAAACGGACCCGCCGCGACATTCTGCCCGGTCCCGGGCGAAGGAGCGGAGTCCGCGTTCATCTCCACATCCGCCTCGACCCGCCCGCCGGCGAGACGTCGGAGCATCGCGTCGGTGGCACCCGCGATCCGCTCCTGAACCTGGGTCAGACTCAGCCCGCGCGCCTGGAGCTTCTTGATAGCCACGAGCTGAAGCAAGTGCCGCCGGCCGTACAGGGCCGTTCGCCCCCGCATCTCGGCAGGCCTCTCGAGCAGGCCCGCCGTCGTGTAATAGCGGATCGTCCGCAGGTCGGGAATGTCCCGGACGCGACCGTTGCGGGAACCCTCGTAGTCAACGGCGAGGACCCGCTCGACCTCGGCGCTGAGCTGATGGATCGTCCAGAGCTCGGTGCGGCCTGTCTTCATGACAGTATTATATCATCGGCAATATGACACTGTCAAATAGATTCTTTGGATTTTGCTTCTTACGGTGAGATTCCAGGCTGGCTGTTCTGGTCGGTCAGTTTGGATTCTGCGCCAGCAGCACTTCACGCAGCTTCTGAAGAACGCGTGTCTTCTCGTTGCTGACGGTCTTGGGCGCGACGCCCCAGTGATGCGCAATTTCGGCCGGGGTCTTGCCCATCAAGGTCTCGTTGATAAGGCTGGCCTCGCGGGGGCTCAACGAGTGATCGATGGCTTCTCGCAGGGCATCGCTCCAGGCTTTCGTCTCCGCGTTGCCGGATGAGGCCGGAACATCCACGGCGTCGAGCGACTGGTACACTCGCTCGCGGAGAGCTCGCTTCTTGATCATGTCCACGGCGCGAAAGAAGTCGAGACCGTCATCGGTCTCGCGGCTGAATACGTCTTTGATGCCGGAGTGGCCCACGTCGCTGATCAGGGCGTCGAACCGGTCACGGCCAAGTTGCTGGAGCATCGTGGTGTAGACCGCCTGGGTGCAGTCTTCGTGCATCTGCACGGGGATGGCGGCGCGATACCAGGCCCTGCTGAGGTACTTGTTGAGCTGAGCCAGCCCCGAGGACAGGGCGGACGCATCGCTCGTGGACGTGCTCGCGGAAGAGGAAACGAATGCAGAGCCAACACCGGAAAGCTGGTCCGTCAGGTGGGTCTGCAACAGGGCGGCGTCCCAGGTCTCGCTCGAGACGGACGG
Organism: Isosphaeraceae bacterium; assembly: GCA_049579985.1. Lineage (GTDB taxonomy): Bacteria > Planctomycetota > Planctomycetia > Isosphaerales > Isosphaeraceae > Aquisphaera. The sequence goes on from JBAUOX010001105.1 coordinate 10,974, forward strand.
CAGGGCGCTGACTAGCGGCCTGGCGGCGGCCCCGTGATCGGCCACGTTGTGCTCGGCGACCAACCCCGGGAAGGACGCGGCGGCAGCGCTCGAGGGCAAGCGCAACGCCTCCATGACCTCCACCGCGGGGTGATACGATCGTCGGGTCCGCTTCTTGCCCTCACCACCAGCCAAAGCGTTTCTCCCAATCGACTTGCTAAGTGGCCACGACCACCGTTCCCGCACCGAGTCTGCCCGATCTTACCCAGCCCGCGTCCGCTGGCCGCAGTTCTTGGAAGATCGCCTTTCTCGATCATAGGACATGACTGACAAGGACTCGAAGGCCCGTCAACTTAATCGAATCTCATCCCGCGTTCGAGATCAAATCGCTACGGCTCCCTTACTATAATACTGTGCATGCAAAATAAGCTGCAATACCCTGAGAAAAATCTCCACATCCATTGCTAACCAGCTTCGAAGAAAAGATTTACGATGGTCATCAAGAAATATAAGCTACTCGGGCCCCGGAATCTTCGGACAAAAGTCCGCGCAACTTGCGACCTCTCAACATACGGACGAGGGCGAACAATGTGAGATCGCTATTCTCGAACGAACTCTGCAACTTTTCCGCCAATTCCCGGGTAGAGAACCCGAGGGATGCCAACGAGCTGGGGTTCTGCGCAGGAGGGGTTGTCTGGGTTGATCCATACGACGTAGTCGGCCTTGGGATCTTTTCGACCGGCGAACTTCTCCGGCGCGAAGGGAGGAACCTTCTTGCGGTATTCCTGGTCGAGCCGGCTCTCCAGCCCGGCGGAACGAGTCTCGGCGGCGCGAGCAATGTCCGCTTTGCCGGCAAGCTCCAGGTTCCGGCGAACCTGTCTGTCGGTTCGCCGACCATCGCCGCGGAGCCTGCGAAGAGCGGCATCCCCGCGCGGGCCGGCACGATCGCGATTGCTCGGAAAGATCGCGAAGCGAGTCTCATCGTTGTCGTCGCGGCGGAAAACTCACCCCTCCCCGCTGCGCGTGGGCCCGCGGGTCGAGGAGCGACCCCGCAAGCGGGGTGCCCCCCGGCGCCCCCGAATGTTGAAAGAAATAAACGTTGCTAGCCTGGATCCCCATGCAGAAAAAAAAGGCTAACAGTTAGCCAATAAGATAAAGATACCAGCAGCCACTGATGTCAGTTTTTCACTTTACACCACGCTCATCCAGGGCGACGGCATGGGGCTACCCGAAGACAAGCTGCAATCGCTTACCACCCAGCCATGGGATGACCGTGTCTGTCCTGTCGAATCGTGCCGCCACGAGCAGGGGGTTATGAGCACGCTTCTGATAGCGCACCACGATCTGCGACTCGGTGATCTTCACCTTGGCGGCGGCATCCACGAAGTCTTGAAACAGATGCCGCGACTCGGTGTGCTCGTAGCCTTGGCCGATGCGACCGGCCAGCAGGCGGTACAGGCTGCTGGCCATCAGCGTCAATTGGAGGTCGCAGTTGACCTTCATCGCCACGGCCGAGCTCAACGCGTCCATGTGAAAGAAGTCGATCCCATCCGCGATGCTGTTCTCGATGATCATCCGCTGGGCGTACCGCCCGAGCAGCTTGGCCGCCGGCTTTGTCAATTGGTTGGTCAGCAGGATCGTCGGCTCCTCATGACCCAAATCGGTGGCGATCGCTTGACGCAGAGGGCCGTCGTAGTCGGCCGGAGCGATCCGCCCATCGAGGATCCGCGGGTGCTTGTACTTGCGCGAGATGCCCTTCAACTCGATCCGTCGCCACGCGGAGTTGGGCGTCCGGTCGATCTCCCGCACGAGCCCGGGCGAGCGACGGCGCAGGGTGATGAATGGAATTCCCAGCCGATTGAGTTCATTGAGCTTGGCGTAGGTCGTCAACTTGGAATCGAAAATCAATTCTTCGGGATACCGCCCGGTCCGTTCCTTCCAGAACCGGACGAAGCGGAGGATCTCATCGTTCTGCTGGTCCTTGCGCAATTCGCCGTTGGCGTAACAGAAGACGCGGGTCTCGGCGTCCTGGACCAAGAAGGCCAGGATTCCCTTCTGTCGCCGGCTCCGCTTGGATACGTAGTGCTTCTCGATCAGGGCATCATCGCCATGGAAGGGGATCGTGTGAAAGTCCAGATCGAAGGAATGACCGCGTGGCAGACCGAGCTGGCCCACAGCATCGAACCAGTGGTGCATCAGCTTCGGGTAGCAGACCGGGTCGATCCGGCAACTGTATTCAGTCAAGAACGATCGCCTGGGGATGACGTTCAAGCCGGCGAAGAGGGCCAGCCCCTTGTCCAAGACCACGCTCATGACATGTCCATGGCGCGCCGTCCCGAACAGCTTCAAGGCCAGGAGCGATCGCATGGCCGAGCCGGGCGGGATCATCTCCGATCCGGGGAACCCCGAGTTCTTGAGGATGCGATCGAGGGGAATCGAAGCCAGCATCGGCAGAAAAAGGAACAGGCCGCCGAATTTGGTCCGGAAGGACCGCGGGCTCAGGTCAAGTTGTCGAACGTCGGCGACATCGGCCGTGGTCGGCCGCGAGCCGAGTGGGCGCTCGTCGTCGGCCCGGCGCGGCAACCGCGCGAATCCTTCTTCCTTGAGGATCTGTGCGATGGCGACCGGGCTGAGAGGGCGTCCTTGGTGGGCCAGGTTGCGACTGATGTCGTAGATGGAGAGGTTCTCTTTGCTCAGGCGAAGGTGCTTGGCCAGAGCTTCTGGTGTCTGGAAAACCTGGAAAATCTACTTTTCTCTACTTTTTCCTACATGCACCGCACGCCGCTCAAATCCGGCATCGACCGCGGCGAGCACGTGCGGAAACGTCAAGAGCCGCGGTCCCTGCTTTGCTGGCCATGCGTAACCGGCGGCTCGTGCCGCTTGGGTTGCGACGAGCCGCACCCCGTCGGGACCGTGCAGAAAGAGCTCGACAAATCGGGATTGTCGCTCAGTCAAGGTACTCATGCTGTTTACTCGCCATCAGTGCCGGTCGCGGCGAGTCTTTCCTCCGATCCGCGTTCATCCGCGGCTGATTCCTTTCCATTCATCTTCGGGAGCTCCCGGAGCTGGAGCTGGCCGCATCCGACCGTGTGGCATCGGCAGAGCCGCCCGGTCCCGTCGGCAGGCTGAACTTGCGGTTGAGCAGTTTCTGCGAATTATATTTCACCGCGTGGATCAGCAGGCTCTCGGGTGCTTTCACCCCGGCAGGCGCCTCGAGACGGTTGCCGGCGGCTTGGACAACGAACTCCTCGGGGTCGTGCGAGGGCAGGTAGCCCAGGATCAGGCCGGGGGGAAGCGACTTCGCGCCCGAGCCGGCGTACCGCTGGAGGAACGGTTCGGTCCAGCGAACGACGTTGCGGTTCAGGGCGATCGTCATGTAGGTCCGCCCCTTGTTCGACTTGATGTACCTGGCCGAATGCTCCACGCCGAGCACCGCACCGCCGGCGGCGTCCT